>NZ_JAYRLZ010000010.1:0-37227 GCF_041904975.1 Chitinimonas sp.
GCAGGCCAGGCTGGCACCTGCCTCTTGCAGCGCGGTAAACCACTTGGCTGATAGCTGCGGCTTGTCGAGCTTGGGCAATTGCACCAGCAGCACATTGTCGGCCGGGGCGCTGGCGGCATACTGTTGCAGCGCTTCGCCTCCTTCGGTGCCGGGCTTGCCGCTGGGGATGCGCAATTCGATCAGCTTTTGTTCGGCAAACAGCGAGATGGCCTGGCCGGCAGCTGCCAGCTCATTCCATTTGAAGCCGGGCTCGACGGTCAGCACTTCCCGCTCGTTGAATCCGGCCTTGCGCGCCGCATCGCGGATCTGCTGGGCGCACTCCAGCGCGACCAGCGCCTCTTCGCCATGAACGACGTAGATGCTTGCCAGCCGGCCAGCGGCAAGATGGGTAGCGAGGTCAGCCGGACGCAGTTGCACGATTCAGGGGGCCGGCTGGCTGGCGGCCGGTTGCACATCGGTCATCGCCGGGGCCTTGGCGGCGGCCAGGCGGCGGATGATCTGCTGGGCGGCATCGAGGCGCATATCGCGCATCAACAAGGCCTCCTCGGCCTCGGTACCCAGTGGATTGCTCTCATTGAAGGCGTAATCGCGGTGCAGGGTCAGCACAGTGGGATAAATCCACTCGCGCCCCTGCACCGACAAGGCAAAGCGCACCCGATAGTTGAGCTGGTACTCGCTGGCCCGACCGTAGCGGTTTACGGTGAGAATCTGCTTGTCCAGTGGTCGCTCTTCAATGGTCAGCAGTGCATCGGCCGGATCAGCCGGTACCAGCCGCAGCGTGGGCTGCAGCGACAGCTGCCGCTGGATGATGTCGCCAACCCCGCCAGCGGCTACCGCCACCCGCAAACTGGCAAACGGAAAACTGCTCTCCCCGCCTACGCCGCGCAGGTGAAAACCGCAGGCGGTGGTGAGCAGGGCAAGGAGCAACACAGAGCGGCGCATGCAGGTCATGGTGATGGACTTCTCAAGTTTCTTGCCAGAAGTAAGGGAGCAATGTCGTGCCAGATAGTCAATTGCCAGACCTGCGCACAAACGTAGCCGGAACAATATCGATCAAGTCCGCTGTCGCGCCATTGGCGCGGTTCCCCCGCGGCAGCGGGGAAGGAATAACACAGCGAAGGATCAATTGCCTACTCACGGTCGCCTAAGTCCCGGTTTTCCCGGGACCGGCCATACAGGTTGAAATGCTGCTTGCGTGCTAGTTTGCCAGCAAGACTCACACCACCAGATTCACCAGGCGACCCGGCACCACCACCACCTTCTTCGGTGTGGCGCCTTCGAGGAAGCGCTGCACATTGGCGTTGGCCAAGGCGATCTGCTCGATGGCAGCGCGGTCGGCGCCGGCCGGCACGGCAATTTCGCCGCGCAGCTTGCCGTTGATCTGCACCACCAGGGTCACTTCGTCCTGGGTCAGCGCATCGGCCAGTGGCTCCGGCCAGGCGGCGTCGATGATCTCGCCGGCATAGCCCAGCTCAAGCCACAGGGCGTGGGCAATATGCGGCGATACCGGGTAAAGCGCGCGCAGCAAGATACCCATGCCTTCGCGCAGCACGGTAGGCGCTTCGCCCTTGAAGCCTTCCAGCGCATTCAACAGCTTCATGCAGCCCGACACCACCGTGTTGTATTGCAGGCGTTCGTAGTCGCTATTGATCTGCTTGAGGGTGGTATGCACCTCGAAACGCAGCGCCTTGGCATCCTTGTCGAGGCCATCGGCAATCGGGCCAGCCGCCTTGATGGCCTCGGCCTGCTTGTAGGCAAAGGACCACAGGCGGCGCAGATAGCGCGAGGCACCTTCCACACCCGAATCGCTCCAGGCGGCACTTTGCTCGGGCGGCGCGGCAAACATGGTGAACAGGCGAGCGGTGTCGGCGCCGAAGCGGGCGATGATGTCCTTCGGTTCCACCACATTGTTCTTGGACTTGGACATCTTCTCGATGCCGCCCATGATCACCGGCTGGCCATCGGCCTTGAGGATGGCGGAGAGCGGGCGACCCTTGTCGTCGTGCGCCACTTCCACTTCGTTAGGGTAGTACCAGGTCTTCTTGCCGCTGGCTTCTTCGCGGTAGAACGATTCGTTCAGCAGCATGCCCTGGGTGAACAGGTTCTTGAACGGCTCGTCGATATTGATCAGGCCAAGGTCACGCATGGCCTTGGTCCAGAAGCGGGCGTACAGAAGGTGCAGCACGGCGTGTTCGATACCGCCGATATACTGGTCCATGCCACCCTTCATCCAGTAGGCGCTACCGTCGCCAACCATGGCGCCATCGAGCTTGGGGTCGCAATAGCGCATGAAATACCAGCTCGAATCGACAAAGGTATCCATGGTGTCGGTTTCGCGCTTTGCCGGCTTGCCGCATTTCGGGCAATCGACATTCAGAAAGTCTTCGCGCTTGTTCAGCGGGTTACCCGAGCCATCGGGCACGCAGTCGGTCGGCAGCACTACTGGCAGCTGATCGTAAGGCACCGGCACATCGCCACAGCATTCGCAGTGAATGATCGGGATCGGCGTGCCCCAGTAGCGCTGGCGCGAGATACCCCAATCGCGCAGGCGCCAGGTGGTTTTCTTCTCGCCGATGCTCTTGGCGACCAGATCGCTTGCCACTGCGTCCACGGCGGCTTTGTAAGCCAGGCCGTCGTACTTGCCCGAGTTCACCGTCTTGCCACGCGACTTGTCGCCATACCATTCGGCCCAAACGGTCGAATCGAAGGCTTCACCCTCCACCGCCACCACTTGCTTGATGGCAATGCCGTACTTGTTGGCAAAGGCAAAGTCGCGCTCGTCATGGGCTGGTACGCCCATTACCGCGCCGTCGCCATAGCTCATCAGCACATAGTTGCCGATCCACACCTCCACTTGCTCGCCAGTGAGCGGGTGGGTGACGAACAGGCCGGTCGCTTGGCCTTTTTTATCCTGGGTGGCGAGTTCCGCTTCGGTGGTGCCACCCTTTTTGCATTCTTCGATAAAGTCGACCAGCGCCGGTTTCAGTTCGGCGGCGCGCTTGGCGAGCGGGTGTTCGGCCGCCACCGCGCAGAAGGTGACACCCATGATGGTGTCGGCGCGGGTGGTGAATACCCACAGCTGGCCATCGTTCACCAGCTTGCCGTCGGCATCGGTGATGTCGTGGGCAAAGGCAAAGCGCACGCCTTCGCTCTTGCCGATCCAGTTGCGCTGCATGGCGCGCACCATATCGGGCCAGCCGGTCAGCTTGTCGTCGATATCGTCAAGCAGCTGGTCGGCGTACTGGGTAATGCCGAAGTAGTAACCGGGAATCTCGCGCTTTTCCACGATGGCGCCGGAGCGCCAGCCGCGGCCGTCCACCACCTGCTCGTTGGCCAGCACGGTCTGGTCGATCGGGTCCCAGTTCACCACCTGCGTCTTCTTGTAGGCGATGCCTTTTTCCAGCAACTTGAGGAACAGCCATTGGTTCCACTTGTAATAGGCCGGATCGCACGTAGCCACTTCGCGCGACCAGTCGAATGCCAGGCCCAGTGGCTGCATCTGCGACTTCATATCGGCGATATTGGCGTAGGTCCACTCGGCTGGCGGCTTGCCATAGGCGATGGCGGCGTTCTCGGCCGGCAGGCCGAAGGCATCCCAGCCCATCGGCATCAGCACATTGAAGCCCTTCATGCGCAGATGGCGGGCCAACATATCGTTGATGGTGTAGTTGCGCACATGACCCATATGCAGGCGGCCAGATGGGTAGGGCAGCATCGAGCAGGCGTAGTATTTGGGTTTGTTGGCGTCTTCCACGACGCGATAGGCATCGCGCGCCTGCCAGTGTTGCTGGGCGGCGGCTTCGACATCGGCTGGGCGGTATTGGTCTTGCATGCTGAGCTATCCTGATAGCGGTGTCGCGGCCCACAGTACTGGCATCGCAACGTGGCAAAGCGGCGATTATAACTGAGCGCTTCCTCCTTACACGTTTCAAAGGACATCCCATGCGTGCATCCTGGTCTGCGGTATTGCTGGCCGCCCTGCTCTCTTCCCTGGTTCAAGCCGCTGCCACCACGGTCGCCGCGGTCAATATGCCGGCCTGGCTGGAGCGCGATGGTCAGATGCGGCCCTTGGCGCCCGGCGCCACCTTGCAAAGCAGCGATATCATCCACACCGGCGCCGGCGCCCGCGTGTTGTTGACCCTGCCCGAAGGCAGCCAGGTCAAGCTGGGTGAAGACGCGCTGTTCCGTCTCGACAGCCTCAATGGCTCGGATGGCCGCAAGACACCGTTTACTGCCGCGCTCAATGTGCTCAAAGGCGCGTTCCGCTTTACCACCGGCCTGATTTCCAAGCCGCGCCAGCGCGAGATCGATGTGCATATCGCCACGGTCACCGCCGGCATTCGCGGTACCGATCTGTGGGGCAAGGCCGATAACGAGAAAGACCTGGTTTGCCTGCTGGAGGGCAATATCAGCGTACAGCGCGATGGCGAGGCCGGCTTCACCACGCTGGATCAGCCGTATGACTTCTATGTCGCCCCCAAGGGCAAACCCTCGCTGCCGGTTGCCAAGGTTGATCCGGCCAAAGTCAGGGACGACTGGGCGCCGCAGACCGAAACCCGGCCCGGTGCCGGCCTGGCCAAGGCCGGCGGGCGCTGGAGCCTGACACTGGCCAAGGTGGACAAGCAGGAAGACGCGCTGGCCTGGTATGACAAGCTGCGCAATGCCGGCTTTGATGCGCGCATCCGGCCGGTCGCCAATGGCAAGCTGGCGATCAAACTCGATGGGCTGGCCAGCCGTGACGACGCCACGGCGCTTGGCGCCCGGCTTAAAGCCGAGTTTGATGTGCCTGACGCTGTCGTGGGTCGCTGACCCGGGCCTCCAGTCATCGCGTTTCGGGCAGGGTGTAATCAAATCGGTAGTAGTGCTTTCCGCCCTCAATGCGGATTTCGAACTGGCCGGCGATACCTGTCAGATCAGCACTGCCCGAGTCGGGAACAACAGCAATATCCATGCGCGATTGCCCGTGCTGTTTAGTGCCATTGTGATGCAGGGCAAAACTGCCCTGCTTGCCGTCAAGACTGGCAATGACCCACTCGATCGCCACATAGGCGCCGGCCTCGGACGTAGACGTTCCAACCGCCAGCATCTCGCCGCTGCTGCTGCCGCGCATCTGGCCTTGAAATTCCTTGCTGAAACTCATGCGCGCAATACGCGCACCTTCCTTGACTGGAGAGGGGGTTAGTTTGATGTCAAAAGTACCAGTAACGGTATGCATGGTTTTGCTGGCTCCCAAGGCAGTGGTAGGCGGGGTGGATACACGTGTGGCGACATTAGTGGCCAGTGCTGTGTGATTCGCGCCTGCGCATAGCAGGCACAGGCATAGGGCGCGGATGACTGGCGTAGATCGACTCATGGCTGGCGTCCTGAAAAACAAGCACGCACGATAGTGACTGGCCCGGTGGACGTATTGTAAAAACACGCATGGACTATCTGCTGACAAGGGAAAAAGCCGGGTCGCCGCGCGGGATCATCCAGGGCGCGCCACACTCGCATGTCCGCTTCCTGCCCAGTGCAATGCTGCGACCCTTTGTCGAACATTTCTGGTCAGTGAGTTGGGACTTATCGGCTAGCTCGCCGCAAGTGGTACAGACCTTACCGCATCCCAGTGTGCATATCGTGTTCGAAGCGGGCAAAGCCGCCGAGGTTGGGGGAGTTCATCGCGGTCGTTTCAGCCGTACTTTGATGGGTACCGGTCAGGTGTTTGGTATCAAATTCCGTCCCGGTGGCTTCTTTCCCTATGCCCCGTGGCCAATTATTCAACTGACCGATCGGACGCTGCCTATCGACGCCGTATTTGGCAGGGCCGGCGCCCAGTTGAACGACACGATTCTTGGCGAATCGACCATTGAGCAGCGCATGTTTGCCGTCGAGCGCTTTCTGTTGGCCCGCCTGCCAGCCCTCGATCCGAACACAGCCTTGGTTGAGCGCTTGGTTGCCCACATCCTCGCTCAAGCTGCCACGACCCGCGTGGATGAATTGTGCGAACTGGCAGGACTAAGCAAGCGCGCTCTGCAACAGTTGTTCCGCACCTACGTTGGTATCGGTCCCAAGTGGATGATTCAACGCTATCGTCTGCACGAGGCACTTGAGCGCCTGAATGGCCAGGATGCTGTGGATTGGGTCGATTTCGCCCTGACGCTGGGCTATTTCGATCAGGCTCATTTCAGCAAGGACTTTCGCCAGATAGTGGGCATGACGCCAGGCGAGTATCGGGCGCGGTAACGGCCTTGCCATCATCCATTGCCAGCCAAGCCGACAATGTTTAACGTCATTCGTGGTGCGGGATCGACAAGGCGAACCAATGTACCGTTCTACCTAAAAGAAATGAGCAATCTGGCGTTCAGTCACCAGTCACCTGTTCTAACCATGTGAGATAGCGCAAGGCTTGTTCTTGGCTGGTACCACACATTTCCACCGAAGGCGGTAAAGAGCCGCACACCGCCGGCCGCTCCGGCCGGCCAAACAGTTTGCACAAGTTCTGGTCATCGAGCTGCACGCAGCGCACGCCGGCCGGCTTGCCATCCGGCATGCCGGGAATCGGTGATGAAATTGATGGGGCGATGCAGCAAGCGGCGCAGCCGAGACGACAATCCATTCAGTTTTCCTGCGGGTCGCGACACACCACCCGGTTGCGCCCGCCGTGCTTGGCGTCGTACAAGGCACGGTCGGCCTCTTTGAGCAATTGATCGATGCTTTCCATATCCGGCTGCATCATGGCGCAGCCGATGCTGACTGTCAGCGGCAGTGCCACGCCATCGGGCAAGATAAAGGGCTGACTGGCCACGCACTGGCGCAGGCGCTCTGCCACTTCCATCACCACCTGGACGCTGCGCTCTTCCGGCATCAGCACGGCAAACTCCTCGCCACCGATGCGGCCGAATACATCGGTTTCGCGCAAAGCCTTGTGCATGCGGTCGGCAAAGCTGCGCAGCACCTCATCGCCGGCATCGTGGCCGTGTTCGTCGTTGACCGCCTTGAAGTGGTCAAGGTCGAGCATCAGCACCGCCAGCTGGTGCTGGTAGCGATGGGCGCGCACCCATTCGCGCAAGGCCTGCTCGAGGAAAAATCCACGATTGGCCACGCCGGTCAACGGGTCCAGGGTGGCGCGCCGCCACAGGGTTTCCTGCGCCTGTTTGCGCTCGCTGATATCGGTGAGGCTGAAAAACAAGGCGTGGTCGTCCAGGTATTCGATCACCGAGCCGGACAGCGCCACCCATACCGGCGCGTCGTTGCCGCGCAGGAATTTCAGCTCATAGTCATTCACCACCTGATGCTCGGCCAGCTCGGCCAGGATATCGACCTGATGTTCAGCGCGCAGGAACAGGCTGGGCAGGGGCAGGCCGGTCAGCTCGTCCAGCGGCCGCGCCACCAGATTGGCAGCCGCCTGGTTGGCGACCAGAATGGTCAGGTCGCGCTCGCGCACCAGCAGCAAGGGGCGAGTCATCATGCCGACCATCCTGGCGATATGCTGGTCCTGCAGCTTGCGCCGGTGTTGGCTGAAGCTGATGGCCAGCGCCAGCTGCCCTTCGCGCCAGCTGCGCCAGGCCATTGCCGGCATGAACAGCATCAGCAACAGGTAGGCGGCAATATAGGCCAGCGCCTTGAACCACCAGCCTTGCATAAACGGCGCCACCGGCGTGCCCACCATCACGATCAAGGGGAAATTCTCCAGCCGGTGGAAGTAGTAGCCATGGCTGACCCGATCGAACGGTGAGGGCATGATGCGGTAGCCGCGCCCATGGCCGTCGGTCCAGTCATTGAGATGCTCGGCCTGTGGCGCCGAAATGCCGATCTGGCCCGGTGTTTCGGGCTGGTGGCCTACCAGCAGCATGTCCTTGTCGAGCAGCAGGAAGTCATTCTGGAATGCGGCATCCTTGCTGCTCTCCAGCCGCCGCGCCAGCTGGTTGAAGTAATCGAGGCTGATGATGGCGGTCACCACGCCGCCAAGCTTGCCATCGGGCAAGCTGACCCGGCGGGCGAAGATAAAACTGAGCTCGCGCCCCGGGCCCAATTTGAGCGGCTTGGAAAACACCAGGGCGAGGCCGGGGTTATCGCGTAGTTGCTGGATGTACTCGCGAAACTCACTGCGCGCCGGGCGCACGCTTTGCGCGGTCAGCATGGTGCTGCCATCCGGCGTCATCACTGCCAGGGTCTCGACCTGCGGAATCGACGGCACATGCTCGTCGAGCATCTCGCTGAGCGCCCGGCGTTCTGCCAGTGGCAGATCGCGCAAATGAGCGAGTCGCTGCGCCGGCACCTTGCCCGCCAGATCGCGCAGTACCAGATCGATCTCGCGGTAGCTGCCATCGAGCTGTTCCTTGAGCAGCAGCGACAGGTGCTGCGAGCCCAGCATGATGGCGGTGCGCGTTTCGATATAGGACTGGCGCAGCTCCCAGAAGATCGCCGCCGCCAGCATACCGCCAGCGATGATCAGCAAGGCCACCGTGCGCGGACGTTCGCGCAGAAAGCCCAGCCATTCGGAGGTGGGCTTCAGGGTTCGGCGATAAAGGGAGGTAAAGAGGGGCATGGCGCTCGGGCGACACCGCAATACCGGGGATTATAGGAATCCGCCGGCCAACCCGCCCAAGCGCGGTTGCATCAGGCTTCTTGCAGCCAGCGCGCTGCCTGTGGCGCAAAATAGCTCAGTATCCCGTCGGCACCGGCACGCTTCATGGCGATCAGCGCTTCCATGGCCACTGCGCGCTCGTCCAGCCAGCCGTTTTGCGCGGCCGCCTTGATCATGGCGTACTCACCTGACACCTGATACACAAAGGTGGGTGTGCGGAATTCATCTTTTACCCGCCGCACAATGTCGAGATACGGCAGTCCCGGCTTCACCATCACCATATCGGCGCCTTCGGCCAGATCCAGCGCCACCTCGTGCAGCGCCTCGTCGGAGTTGGCCGGGTCCATCTGGTAGTTGTATTTATTGCTCTTGCCGAGATTGGCGGCCGAACCGAGCGCATCGCGGAACGGGCCGTAGTAGCTCGACGCATACTTGGCTGAGTAGGCCATGATGCGGGTGTGGATATGGCCCGCTGCATCGAGGCCCTGGCGGATGGCGCCAATGCGTCCGTCCATCATATCGCTGGGGGCGATGATATCGACACCGGCTTCGGCATTGCATAGCGCCTGCTTGACCAGCACCTCGACCGTCTCGTCATTGAGCACATAGCCGCCGGCGTCGATCAGGCCATCCTGACCATGGCTGGTATACGGGTCGAGCGCACCATCGGCAATCAGGCCCAGCTCGGGAAACCGCTGCTTGAGTGCGCGGATCACTGTCGGGATCAAGCCCTGCGCATCGTAGGCGGCACGGCCATCGTCGGTCTTGTTGCCCTCGATCACCGGAAACAGCGCGATTGCCGGAATACCCAGCTTTACCGCGGCCTCGGCCTGCGGCAGCAGGCTCTCCAGGCTCAGGCGGCTAACGCCCGGCATGGAGCTGACTGGCTGTTCTCGCTTGCCTGTGCCATCGAGTACGAATACCGGCCAGATCAGATCATTGGCGGTCAACACATTCTCGCGCATCAGGCGACGGCTGAATTCGTCGTGACGCATGCGGCGTGGGCGATAGGCGGGGAAGGCGCGGTTGCTGTGCATGGGGTGGTCCGTGGGAAGGTCAGGCTGCGCTGAGGCGGGCGCGGGCGCGGGCAATGGCCAAGCGAACCTGGCGTGGCGCAGTGCCGCCGATATGGTCGCGGCTGGCCAGCGAGCCCTCCGGCGTCAGTACGTCGAAGATATCGGGGCCGATCAGCGGCGAGAAGATGCCCAGCTCTACCTGGCTCAGCTCGGCCAGATCCTTGCGCTGCTCGCTGGCGTAACGCACTGCGCGCGCCACGGCCTCGTGGGCATCGCGGAACGGCAGGCCCTTCTTGACCAGATAGTCGGCCAGATCGGTGGCGGTGGCATAACCCTGCTTGACCGCACGGCGCATGGCTTCTGGCTTGACCACGACGCCGCGCATCATGTCGGCGGCAATGCGCAAGGTGGCGACCAGGGTGTCGACGGTGTCGAACAAGGGTTCCTTGTCTTCCTGATTGTCCTTGTTGTAAGCCAGCGGCTGCGCCTTCATCAGGGTAAGCAGGGCCATCAGGTGGCCATTGACCCGGCCGGTCTTGCCGCGCACCAGCTCGGGGATATCGGGGTTCTTTTTCTGCGGCATGATGCTGGAGCCGGTGCAGTAGCGATCCGCCATATCGATAAAGCCGAAGCGCGGATTCATCCACAGCACCAGCTCTTCCGACAGGCGCGACAGATGGGTCATGATCAGCGCGCCGGCAGCGGTGAATTCGATGGCGAAATCGCGATCGCTGACCGCGTCGAGCGAGTTGTAGCAGACCTCGTCAAAGCCGAGCTGGCGCGCCACGAACTCGCGATCGATCGGGTAGCTGGTGCCGGCCAGCGCAGCGGCGCCCAGCGGCAGGCGGTTGACCCGCTTGCGCACATCCCTGAGCCGCTCGACATCGCGGGCGAGCATTTCCACATAGGCCATCAGATGGTGGCCAAAGGTAATCGGCTGGGCCACCTGCAAATGGGTAAAGCCCGGCATCACCGTTTCGGCATGCGCTTCAGCCAGATTGATCAGGGCGTGCTGCAAGTCTTCGGCCAGCAGTACCAGGCCATCGATCTCATGGCGCAGCCACAGGCGGATATCGGTGGCGACCTGGTCATTGCGGCTACGGCCGGTATGCAGGCGCTTGCCGGCGTCGCCAATGCGATCGGTCAGACGCTTTTCGATATTCATATGCACATCTTCGAGATCGAGCGACCACTCGAAGTGTCCTTCACGAATATCGTTGAGGATGGCCGACATGCCATCGACAATGGCTTTCAGATCAACATCGGACAGCACGCCGACCTTGTTGAGCATTTGTGCGTGGGCCAGCGAGCCTTGCACGTCGAATTCAGCGAGTCGCCGGTCAAAGGAAACCGAGGCGGTATAGCGTTTGACCAACTCGGAAACGGGCTCGGAAAAGCGGCCCGACCAGGTTTTCTGCGTATCGTCTTGCATGCTGCCCACATCTGGATTGGAAGAATCCGGCAAGTATAAGGGAAGGGGAATTTTGCCGCAGCGCGCAATAAACTGCTGTTTCGCCCTTGCCGGACCGCGTGGCATCACGCGGTGCCGGAAAAACAACACAAATAAACAACAGCTTAGGCTGCCATGCGCAGTGGATAGCCAGGGGCAGGCAAGCCCGGCCTGCAAGCTCAGGCATTGGGGAAGGCGCGGCGGTGCTGGTGGCGAGCCCATGACAGGCATGCCGATGTCCTTGCCATGGTTATAATGCGCCGATTCATATGGCCCGATCCGTGGCTTAGACAGGCAAGTGCACATGAGCAAGGATTACAAACAAAGCGGCAAGAAGCCCTCCGGCAATGGCGGCAGCCGCAGCAACGCCCGCAGTGGTGGCGGCGGCAGCTCGGTATTTGCCGGCCTGCTGATCGGCTTGTGTCTTGGGGTTGCCATTGCGGTGGCGGCAGCCCTGTATCTGAACCGGGCGCCCAATCCCTTTGCCGGCAAGGTGCCGGTTACGCCACCACCGGTTGCCGGCACCAATACCCCACCCAAGCCGCCGGGCGTGGTCGCTCCGCTGGTGGCGCCGACCAATCTGCCGCCGGGTGATACTGGTGCGGCTGCTAATCCCGCTAATCCCGGAGATGCTGCCACCAAGCCGCCGGCCGGCAATGCCAATCCGGCCAAGTCCAATGACCCGGCCAACTGCCCGACCGGTGATCGCTTCTGTTTTTACGACATGCTGGCAGGCAAGGATGCCGGCAAGCCTGCGCCGGTCAAACCGGAAGCTGCCGCACCGGTTGTGGCACCGCCTAAGGGGGTATACCTGCAAGCTGGCGCGTTCCAGAACGAGACCGATGCCGACAATATGAAGGCCAAGCTGGCTCTGATGGGTCTGGAAGCGTCAATCCAGTCCTCGGAAGTGGCCGACAAGGGCATTATCCACCGGGTGCGCATCGGCCCATTGGCCAAGGCTGAGGATATCGACCGGGTACGCGGTCAGCTCCGGGCCAATGGTGTTGATTCCAGCATCGTGAAGAATTGAGGTATTGATGCGCCTGCCCGCCCTGGTCCTCACTGTTGTCTTGGGATGCTTGAGTTATCTGCCCGCCGGCGCGGCTGATCTGCGCGAAGGTATCGATTACGACGTCTTGCCCGCGCCCATCAGCAGCGAGGCGCCGGGCAAGGTCGAAGTGGTGGAGTTCTTCTGGTATGGCTGTCCGCACTGCTTTTCGGTCGAGCCGCAGGTAGAAGCCTGGGCCAAGCGCCTGCCAGCCAATGTGGTGTTCCGCCGCGAACACGCCATGTTCGCCGGCAATAGCAGCTGGGGGGGGCATGCGCGGCTGTTCGTGGCGCTGAAGACGCTAGGCCTGGTGGACAGCATGACCCCCAAGGTATTCGACGCCATCCAGGTCAAGCATATCGAGCTGCGCGACGAGGCAACCTTGTTCGACTGGATTGCCAAGCAGGGCATCAATCGCGCCCGATTTGAGGCGGCCTACAAGTCGAGCGCTGCCGATGCCGGCATGCAACGCCAGATCCAGCAGACCCGTGCTGCCGGCATCGATGGCGTGCCGGAATTCATTGTCAATGGCCGCTACAAGACCTCGCCGGTGAAGCTGCAGAGCGAAGTACGCACCTTCGAGGTGATCAATCAGCTGATCAGCCTGCAGCCAAATGCTGCAAAGCCGGCGCTACAGCCAAACTGAGTGCCAGGCCATGCGCTGCAGCTGGCGCATGGCCTGGTCAGCGAATCCGGCGATGGTGCGCCAGCAAGAGATAGCCGGTTACCGCCGACAGGATGGAAGCGACCAGAATCGCCAGCCGGCTGGTTGCGCCCAATACTGCGCCATGCCCGTCAAACGCAAGGCCGGTGATGAACAAGCTCATGGTAAAGCCGATGCCGCACAACACCGCCACACCATGAATATCGAGCCAGCCGACCCCGGCAGGCAGTCGCGCCAGGCGGGCCTTTACCGCCAGCAGGGCAAAACTGAATACGCCAAGTTGCTTGCCCAGTAACAGACCGAGACCAATACCCAATGGCACCGGCTCTGCCAGGCTGGCGAGGCTGAGCCCGGCCAGCGGTATGCCGGCATTGCAGAACGCAAATACCGGCAGGATGAAAAAGGCTACCGGGCCATGCAGTCGTTCTTCCTGTGCTTTGAGCGGTTGCTTGCCATTGCGGCTGCGCATCGGAATGAAAAATGCTGCCACCACCCCGGCCAGCGTGGCGTGCACGCCGCTATTGAGCACGCAGTACCACAGCAGCAGGCTGATCGGCAGATAGGCAAAAAAGTGTCCGACACCGCGCCAGTTCAACACCGCCATGAGCAGCAGGCAAAGTGCTGCGCCGCCCAGATAGGCTGGCGCAATCCCGTGCGAATAGAACAGGGCGATGATCAGCACCGCGCCGATATCGTCGATGATGGCCAGCGACACCAGGAATACCTTGAGCCCATGTGGAATGCGGCTACCCAGAAGCGACAACACGCCCAGGGCAAAGGCAATATCGGTTGCACTGGGAATGGCCCAGCCACGCAGGAACAGGCTATTGCCATAGGTGCAGGCAATGTAGATCAGCGCCGGTACCAGCATGCCGCCGACTGCGGCGATGATGGGCAGCATTGCCTGGCGTAGTTCGGCCAGCTCGCCCTCGACCAGCTCGCGCTTGAGCTCAAGCCCCACCAGATAGAAAAACACCGCCATCAGGCCATCGTTGACCCAGAACAGCAGCGGCTGCGATGACAAATCATGGGACGAGCCGGCAACAACGCCGAGCAACTGGTGGTAGCTTGCTGCCCATGGTCCGTTGGCTACCAGCATGGCCAGCACGGTGGCTGCCACCAGCACCAGGCCGCCGGCAGATTCACTCTTGATGAAGCGCTGCAAGGTAGTCAGCATGCGGGCTCCTCAAGCTGCGGCGGCTGCCGGCTTGCGTTCGATAAACTCGATCTTGTAACCGTCCGGGTCTTCAACAAAGGCAATCACCGTGCTGCCATGCTTCATCGGTCCGGCCTCGCGCGTTACCTTGCCGCCGCGCGCACGCACCGCCTCACAGGCGGCCTTGGCATCCTCCACCTCGACCGCGATATGGCCAAAGGCATTGCCAAGTTCATAGTGGTCGGTATCCCAGTTATGGGTCAGTTCGATCACCGCCTGCTCGGCTTCAGCGCCATAGCCCACAAACGCCAGGGTAAAACGGCCTTCCGGATAGTCATTGCGGCGCAACAAACGCATCCCCAAAACCTCGGTGTAAAACAAAATTGCGCGATCAAGGTTGCCTACTCGCAACATCGTGTGCAAAATACGCATCTCGGGACTCCTGTAGCGGGCGAAGAACAAGCGCTGTAGTTTACCTGCAACGCATGCACTTCTCGGCAAACAGCGAAAGAATTTACCGAAAGAGTTGACAAGCAAAATAGCATGGCTATAATGCGCGGCTCCCTAGGGTCGTTAGCTCAGTCGGTAGAGCAGCGGACTTTTAATCCGTTGGTCGCAGGTTCGAGTCCCGCACGACCCACCAAGGGAAACCGGTAGTACACGGGGCGTTAGCTCAGTTGGTAGAGCAGCGGACTCTTAATCCGTAGGTCCACAGTTCGAATCTGTGACGCCCCACCAGTATTCAAGCGGCTCTCAGCGATGGGAGCCGCTTTTCGTTTGGTCCGCAAAAGGTGGTTTGGTCCGCAATTCCTAGCGCGTAGGGTCGGACATGTCGCCTTTTCGTTCGCGCAAATAGTGCTCAGTCATCGCGATATTGGCGTGTCCCAGCTGCTTCTGTGCCTTGCGAATGTCACCGCTTGATTCGGCCTTGTCGGTACCGGCCTTGGCGCGCAAATCGCGGAATTGGAAGTTCCGGATCTCGGTCGCGAGCTCCGGGTGCGCCTTGATTGCATCTTCTCGGGCCCGATCAAAGCGGCTGCGCAATGCGCTATAGGTCAAAGGCCGGCCTTCCTCGTTCACGATCAGCTTCAGGGCGTGGATCTTTCCTGCCTTGCGCGCACGAATGCGCTGCACCACGGCCGCCAATTCGCCCGCGATCTTGATGCGCACCTTTTTGCCGGTTTTTGACTGGCGCACATGCAGCACATCATCACGAATATCCGTTTCCGCAATCGCCAGGGTATCGGCCGGCCGCTGGCCAGTCAGATAGGCCATGTCCATTGCGTCCTGCAGCGGGCCATCGGCGGCCGCGTGCACCGCATTGAATACCGAGTCTTCCACGTAAGTGTCCCGGCCGGTCTCCTTGAAGCCCTGCACGCCTGCGCAGGGGTTAGGCCGATCGGTATAGCCCCATTCGCGCGCCTTGTTGAAAATGTGGCTGAACAGCGCCTTTTCGCGGTTGGCCCGGACCGGCGCATCACGGCGCCAGTCCATGTACTGACGGATTGCCAGAGGCTGAATGCCGTCAAGGGGTGCCGGCGGGTCGTTGAAGAACTCCAGCAGCTTGGCCAGCTCCTTGATGTTGTCGCGCTGGCTGCGTGGTGCTTTGCCCGGCAATACGTCGCGGATGTAGCGATCTGCAACGTATTTGAACGTGATGATCTCGATGTGGCGCGGCCGGGCGTCTATCTCCAGCTCGGCCCACTTCTTCACCGCCAGCGCATAGTCAGGGCCTAGCGGGATCTCGCGGCGCGGCTTGCCGCCGGCGTCGTAGTAGTAATAGGTGATGCCGCTCGCCTTGGTTCGTGCCCGCATACGCGGCGGCAGGTTCAGATTCTTCGAGGGCTTTCTGCCCATGATGTTGCGACTCCAGAAAAGAAAAATTACCGGCGGGCAGCATTGGATTGCCAAACGGCAGCCGGCGCCGGCGTTGCATCACCCTGCACTCGCCCTTCAATAGCCACCCTCGCCACCACAGGCCGGCCGGCAGCGTTCACAAAAAACGGTATACCCGATTTGCGCAGCCAATCAACCTGCAGGCGTCGCTGCACGCGCCCGGTAAGCACCACCAAGTCCTGCTGATCCAGAAACATACTCATGCGGGCTTGGCCTCCATCAGTTGATCATGATTGCGAACGGCGGCCGCCAGATCCGGGTGGTAGCCACGGCAGCACCACGGCGCCCGATCATCCGCACTGGTCGGGGGCTGCCATAAATCGAAACTGGGCACGCCGCTGTGAACCGTTACCGCGATTTTCCAGCCCGAAACACTGTGCTGCAGACAATAGCGGCTCACTTTTCGCCAGTCAGCGGGTAGGGCGTCGCTCATCGTGCCCCCTCGGCCAGCAATGCCGGAAAGAGCTCGCCCCAGCGCCGCCGGATATCGGCAGACTTGGAACGGGCGTTGGCCTCAACGGCCGAGAAAAACGCAGCGCGCACGGCTGGGAAATGGGCGTCTTGCAGCATCGCCTCAATCAGCTGCGGGCTATCCGGCGCGGCCGGCATGTCGGCCACGATATCGGCTACCCGCTGTAGCGCCGCCGTCGCCGGATCTGGCGAGCCTTCCCCGGTGTAGACGACAGGCATATTCGCAGTGAGCGACGGGCAGAAAACCGCCAGCTGCAGCAGCTGCCGCGCCAGCGTGCCGGGCCGCTCGGGCCGTGCATCGCGACTGGCCGGTGCCGGCAGCAGGCGGGCCACGTCAGACTCAGGCAAGTCCGCCAGCTCAGCCATACGCCGCACCAGCAGGGTGCGCAGCACCGGCGCCTGCACCTGGCTTACCAGCGCCCCGGCCGCCTTCACAAACGCCGCGCGCCCCTCGGTACTGGCCAGATCGCCCGCCAGCGTCTGAAACAAATACGCCGACAGCGGGAAGGTGTCGCGATCCAATAGCGCGGCAAAGCCTGCGGCACCGTGCCGGCGCACATAGCTATCCGGGTCGTGCTCGATCGGCAGGAACAGGAACTCGACCGCCTTGCCGTCCTGTACCAGTGGCAGTGCATTTTCCAGGGCACGCCAGGCGGCGCGCTGGCCAGCTGCATCGCCATCGAAACAGAACACCACCCGATCGGCCAGGCGAAGCAGCTTGCGCACATGGTCTGGCGTGCAGGCGGTGCCCAGCGTGGCCACCGCGTTGCGCACCCCGTACTGCGCCAGCGCCACCACGTCCATATAGCCTTCCACCACCACCACCACGCCAGATTCACGAATGGCGGCCTTGGCCTGGTGCAAGCCATAGAGCTCGCGCCCCTTGCTGAACAGCGCCGTTTCCGGGCTGTTCAAGTATTTCGGCTCGCCCTTGTCCAGCACGCGGCCACCAAAGCCAATCACCTCGCCCCGGTCGTTATGGATGGGGAACATGATGCGATCGCGGAACCGGTCATAGCGCCGGCCCTGCTCGCTATCGATCACCATGCCGGCGTCCGACAAGGCGCTATCGTTTGCATACTGGGCGAAAGCCGGCGCCAGGGCCTGCCACTCGTCCGGCGCGTAACCCAAGCAGAATGCGGCCGCCACCTCACCGGTGAGGCCTCGCCCCTTCAGATAGTCCACCGCCCTGGGCGTCGCCTTGAGCCGGCCGGCATAGAAGCGGGCCGCCGTGGCCAGCACCTCCAGTGCGCCGCCGGCCTGCTTGCGGCCAGTCATCGCCTTGCCGGCATCGGCAGCGCGATCCACCGGTACCTGCATGCCCACGGTGCCGGCCAGCTTCTCAACGGCATCAGGGAAGCTCAGACCATCGAACTCCATCACAAAGCCAATCGCCGAGCCGTGCGCGCCGCAACCAAAGCAGTGATAGAACTGCTTGGCCGGGCTTACGCTGAACGATGGCGACTTTTCCTTATGGAATGGGCAGCAAGCCTGGTAGTTCTGGCCGGCCTTCTTCAAGGGCGTGCGCTTGTCGATCACATCGACGATATCGAGGCGGCGCAGCAAGTCATTGATGAATGTGTCGGGGATCATGCCGCGATCTCCGCGAATAGACCGGATCCGTGCAGCCGAGCGCTGCACGCTGGGTTGATCCACAAAACTTCAGTTCGCTCGGACGCCCCATCAGCGAGTGCCTTCTTTGTGTGTCGTTCCCAGCCTTTGTAGAGATCTTCGTCATAGAGCGGGCAGGCATAGCCTGATACAACGACCATGCCGCGAGCCTGGTGCAACACGCTGGCCAGCGCTTCATGCTCCGCATCGTCCATTTCGTATCGATAGCCGCAATAGGCTCGATACCCCGGCTGGCTAGCCATACGCCCCCGCGTGATATGTGGGTAGGGCGGGTCCGCGTAGATCAGGGTTGTTGGTGCATCGTGCTGGCTAATTACAGATGCCGCGTCCCGATTCTCTAGTGTGACGCCCCGTAATCGTTCGACCATTGCATCAATGCAATCCGGGTAGTTCACCCAATCGTGCGCCGGCGTAGTGTTGGATCTCGAGCTATTCGCCCGAAAGCCGGTTTTCTTGCCACACGCTGCAGCGCCGCCGAAACCCTGAAAGCTTCTCACCACCGTCCGACGCGCCTGCTCTAGTGGCGAATCGCTTGAAAAGTACGACAGCTCGAACTCAGCCCGAGAGAACGGCGTAAGGCGCAATGCTTCCTTCAATCGACGGCCATCGTCACGCAAAACCGCGAATAGATTGACCAGCTCAGAATCCAGATCGTTATAGATTTCTGCATGCGATCGCGGCTTGTGCATAAGTACGCTGGCAGCGCCGCCGAATGGCTCGACATAGACCCGATGCGCAGGGAAGAAGCTCGAGATCCACGGTGCCAACCGAAACTTGCCGCCGTGGTACCGCAAAACAGGACGGGAAACCTTGCTCACGCTGCCTCCCCTTCCAAAACCTGATCCTTGTGCGGCGTCGCCTCCAGCCCGAACCGTTTCAGCTTGTCCAGGCTGATGCCCTGCATATGGCCGATGCGCTTACCGCGCCAATCCTTCTCGATATCCTCGATCACCACCACGCCCGACTCCATCAGTTGTTGCTTGAGAATCCGGCCGCTCTTCACCGGCAGTTCGTTGAACTTGTTGCGCAGGTGATTGGCGGTGCTCAGGTAATGCATCACATCGCCCGGCCGCAGGAAAAGCAGCTCGCCGTGCTCGTCACTGCGGCCCCAGCGGTGCGGGAACTCCACGCCTTCGCTGGCCAGCTCGAACAGCAGCATTTCCATGATCGCCACCCATGGCTGCCGGCTGCCTTCGGTCTCGGCAATATGGTGGTTCATCTCGCGAATGAGATCGTCTTCTAGCCCGCGCTGGCTCGGGTCGATCTCGGCAAACGCACACAACAGGCGCCAGGCTGCCAGCACTGCGGCATAGTTCTTGATCATCCGCTTGGCGGTCGGGTCGTTCGCGGCGGCGCGCGTGTTGGCCAGGCAGGTTTCCATTGCCTTATCGAACGCTTCGCGCAGGGCGGCCGGGCCGGCCTTGGCCAGAAACTGCAGCCAGTTCCAGGTTGGAAACGGCGCCAGCCCGTTCGGTATCTCGTCGCCCTGGTCGGCAGCGGTTATGCTGGTTTTCACCAGCTTGGACTGCAGGCTGGGAAACTCGACCTCCTCACCGACCAGCATCACCGGCGTGCTGAACAGGTGCGGCAACATCTCGGTGCCAATAGTCAGGTAGGACCAGCCGAAACACTTTTGCAGCGCTTCATCGAGCTTGCCGCGTTCCTGCACCGAGATCCGGCTGATTTCATCAAGCAGCACCGGGTGGCTGCTGTAGCCAAAGCTGGCGCGGCGCCGGTAGTCGGTCTTTACCCCATCGGTATCCAGCGCTTTCAAGCTCAGCAGGGCCTGAAACTTACGGATCAAGGTGGACTTTCCTGATCCCTTGCGCGCTTCCATTTCAAAATGCGGCCAGAACTCGTAGACAACTTTCAGGTGCGCGCCCAAGGTCCACACCATCACCAGGGCGGCCGAGTTGCGGCGGAAGGTGGATTGAAACGCCGCGATCACCGCCCGCGCCTGCTCGACCGTACCGCGCGGGAACTGGATGCCCGAATAGGCGGATTGCTTCTCAGGCTCCATGAAATAGCAATCCTTGCCTTCCGATGGCGACAGCTCGCCATCGCGCCAGCATAGGCCGATATAGTTGGCCACCGTCTTCTCGGCGATCTGCGTGGACCGCATCAGGATGTTCACCATGCGGGTGAACATGCGCGGGTCATACACCGCACCAAAGCGCGGCCAGATATCCAGCTTGTTCAGCTGCGGATAGCGCACGATGATGCGTTGCAGGTCCGAGCCATGCGCCGGCGTCTGTGCCGTCACTGCATAGAATTCATCCTGCTGGGTGTCGGTTACGCCCTGGGTGGTCGCCACATAGCTCTGCACTGCCACCTTGCTGATGGCCGCAATGCGAAATCCGCAGATATCGCTGATCTCTTCTATCCGTTGCTCGCCGCCGTCCGGGTTGGCATCGCCCAGCTTCTTCACATACTGCGTGTGGTCAGGCGTCACGCGATAGCGCCAGTAAACCGACCAGTCTTGTAGCGGCAAATACAGGCGGCGGCGGCCCTCGCGGTACTGGCTTGATTCACCATGCGACGGCAAGCCGGGAATCAACCACGGCTCCAGCTTCAGCAGCGCCGTCTTTGTTACATCGGGCGTGGTGGTCTTCAGGCAATCAATCACTCGCTCGCCCGGTTCCCAATCTTCGAGATCCACCAGCAGTGCCGACACGCCGCTTGCGGTCAGCTTCTCATGCAGGCGCCAAGCGGCCACCAGGCCGGGGCGGCAGTTGTTTTCGTCCAGCGCGTCATTGTGCGGCAGGCAAATGCGCACCGACTTGCCAGTCAGAAAGCTGAAATCAATGGTGTCGATCGCGTCGTAATTGCGGATGGCAAAACTGGCGGCGCCGGCAATCCGGCAGCTATCCACCGCCAAGGCTTCCAAGGGCGATAGCACCAGGTAGACCGTGTGCGCCTGGTGAATCCATTTCACATCGGCCGTCCAACCATGGCTGCGGTAGGCCCCGAAGCGGCGCATAGCCTGCCCGGCCGTGGCCGCATCAAGGTAATGCTCGTCCACCGCCACCACTTTGCCCGGGTTCAGGGTGCGCACGATGAACGCCACCGCCGGCCCACCATGCAGCGGCTCGCCCGGCTGCGCCGTGGGCGAAGTCCGTTCGTTGTAGCCCAAGGCTTTATTGCGCAGCGCACGCTCGATCGCCTCATCACTCACACCCTGCGCCTTGAGCCAGTCCACCGCGGGTTTGGTGTTCTCGCGCACGTTATTGGCCAGTGAATCCACATCAGTGGCGTCGGCAGTCTGCATGCCAAAGGCAGCGGCAAAAGCGGCTTGCGGGTCGTGTTCAGTCATGGGGTGTCATCGTGTGATACGGCAGCACCACCTGGTACTCGCCGGCTTTGCGGTTCATCACATGCAGGCTGGCCGGGTTGACGGCCAGCAGCGCGGTGCTGATCGCCTGCAGCCGGGCCGGCGCCGCATCGCTATGCACCACCAGCACGGCCAGCCCGGCCACCAGCCGCCAGTCAAAAGCGGCAGGCTCGTCCTCGGCCTTGATCGCCAGCGGCCACTTGCCCAGCTCAGGCAAGGCAGGCAGACCCCAGCAGTCCAGGTGCACATACACACAGCTACCAAGCGCGCTAGCCGGCTGGCCAGCCATCCGCGCATCAAGCAAAGCCTTGCCGTAGGCCGGCAAGCGGCCGATTTTTGGGCGTGGTGTTGTCATGGATCAGCTGATGCGAAGGACTTCGCCGCTTTCGATCACGAACAGATTCACATCAGCCAGGCGGTACTGCTCACCGGGCCCGCCCTGAACGGCGTAGTCGCCAAAGCGTGGATCAATGTGCACTTTGAATGGCCAGCCCCAGCGGTCTGGATTGGCCTGGGCATGGGCGTTCTGGTGGAAATACTTGGACGATCGTTTAATTTTTGCGTACAGCTGTTGTGACATGGCTTGCCTCCACATTGTTGTTTTGCATGGCTACTTGGCTCAGGCCGCGCACTCCGCCGGCTGCTGGGCAGCCGCAGCAGGATGGAAGGCAAACAGCACATCCATGGTTGCGGCAAAGCGGATTCCGCACGGATGGCTGAACAGGCCAATCGGCGAGTCTTCGCGGGGGTAGCGCATCGGGGTAAACCACCAGTCATCGGTGGAAAGCGCGGTGAGGCGGTTTACCCGATCGCTGAACACTGGCGACATGGGCGGGTACATCACCCGCTGGCGGGGAATGTCATCGATCAGCGCCAGCACTTCGTCATGCGGCACCGGGCAGCCATCCACCAACTGCGCAAACTCGCCGCGCAGCAGGTAGAGCGGCACCGCCAGCAGCCAGCCCGGACCGGCTGCCAGCAGGTGATTGAATGCGCGGTAACAACGGCAGCCCCCGGTGACCTGGGCGATGGCTTGCAGGGTGAGGCGGTCAGTCATAGCGCCACCTCGCTGCGGGCTTCCTGCAGGGCCTGCAGGGTTTGCATGAACATCGCCTCGGCCACATAGCTCGGCCATGGCTCGATCACCGCAGGCAGCGGTACAACGCCATCGAGGCAAACCCACGGCCGCGCATCGGCAGCCAGGTGCAGCAAGTCGCGCTTTTCGGTCGCCAGCATCACCATGTCCAGGTGCTGAATCACCTGGCGCCAGCCCACCGGCAGCACCGGCGGCAAGCCGGCGGCCAGATGGACCGACTGCTGAATGCCTGCCTCGATCTGGCGCAGCTCGCTGCCCAATAGCAGCTTGAGCGGCCGCACGATATCGCCGATATAGGCCTCGGCAGCATCGTGAAGCAGCACCGCCAGCTGCAACTCTGTCGACGACTCGAACAGCTCGGCCTTGCAGGCCTCCACCATACGCACACAATGCTCAGCGACAGAATAAGGGCGGCGGGTGTGGCCATTGAAGCGATTGATCTGGCTCAGCGAGTGCGCAATCACCTTGAAGTCGACCGGCTGCCGCTGCGTATCCAGCAGGTCGAACTCTTCGCCGTTGTTGGTGACAATCCAGCTCATAGCCCACCGCCTTTCACAGATTCGATCAGCGCCATGCGCTCATTGGCGCGGGTCGCGCCTTCGCCATCCACCTGAGAAGCATTGTTCTTGTCCGCCCACTGGCACTTCTGCTCGGTTGTCATGATGGCCAGCGCGTTGCGGATGATCTGATGAGCGTTTTCCAACTCCGCCAGCAGTGCAGCGTTCTGGCGGGCCATGTCGAGCCAAGCCGCTGTCTTACCTTCATCCGCGAGGGAAACATCGGCGGTTCGCAGCTGCGCTTCCGGGGCAGCGGCGAGCATGGCGCGCAGGCTCTTGGTTAGGGTGGGAACATCGCAATCGTGACCGTCGCTGCAAATACCATTGCTGTCTGCGCAATCCCGGCACAACGGACGCGGGCGGGCATTGAATAGCTCAAGATTGACGGCTGCGCGCTCGATGGTGCGCTTCCACTCATCCGGCACCGCTGCCGGCTCAAACGGGCATGAAATGCACGAGCAATAGGTCGTGCCGCAGTTTTGCGGGCGTTGTTGCGCAACCGGTGCTGGGGCGGCGGCGAGCATGGCGGCATAGATCAGGTTGTACCCTCGCGGGACGCCACGCATCAGCAGCTTGTCGTGCGCGTCCATCATGTCCGGCGTCGGCTCAATCGGCACCAGCTGCCACCCATCCGGCACCGCGCTTGGCATCTGTACTGCTAGCGCAGGTGAAATTGCACTTGTCAGATACCTAGCCAAGACGGCTGTTTCGATGGCGTTGAATAGGCTGATTGCCGCATATGGCTCTTCACCATCAAACGGGCAATATCCAGTGGCCTCGTACCACGATGTAATTTCGTAGTCTCTGAATCGCTTAAATTCCGGCACCGCTGCCGGCTCGGATTTTGGGGTGGCCGGAGCGGCGAGCGCTGTCTTGGCAATACCGCGCAGTTCGTCGCGATGCATTTCTATCAGGTTGCCGTCGCGGTCTTGCATGTTCGCGATGCGCACGAGAGCAGCCCGTAGCACTGATTCATCTGGCACCGCTGCCAGAGCAGCGTGCTGATACAAAGGTGTCCATGCACCAGAATTCCTGCGCACATCGCACATGCGACTATCACTATCCAGCAAGGGCCCCTCGATGCCGCCGTCCGTGCAAAAGCGAACCCATGCGATCGGCCGTGTGTTGTTGGTTGTCATAGCGCCACCTCGACCACTTCAACATCAGCAGATTCAATCTCTGGCATGTCTACGTGGCAGATACGAAACCCGGCGCTGCGACCGAGTTGCGGCCATCCCTCGGCACGCCCCGCTTCGAGGTCTGCCTCGAAGTCGTGGTCAGTCCAGGTGCGCATGGCTAGCATGCGCAACACGGCTACCACCACATTGCCGCCGGCGAGATCTAGCCGGCTCTGGTCGCCAGACCAGAAGCGATTGATTTCCTCAAAGGTGGTCAGAGGAAACTTTTCATCGTCGAATTCCACAACCAAGCTGGCGTTGTGCGACCAGAATTCGGCCGATATCTCATAGCGTCGGATGGTCATAGCGCCACCTCGCTGCGTGCCCACTGCAGCGCGGCATCCATGGCGCCCTGGTAGGTCGGCGCATGGAACCAATGCATCTGGCCAAGCGAACCGCGCGCATTCGGTCGGCTCGCTCCGATCAGCCAGCCCAGGCGCTCAAACTCCAAGGAATCCAGTTCCTCACCGGTCGCCCCCAGCAGCTGGGCCACGTCGGGGTCTGCCAGCAGAACTTCCAGCTGCTCTGCCGCTGGCGCGTAGGCGGTCAGCGCGGCCAAGTCAATCGTGTAGCCAATGCTCAGCCGGGCGTCATACAGCTGGTGGCGCAGCAGCGTGGCGTCACGCTCGGCGCGGTTCTGGATCAGTGCTGCAACAGTGTCTGCATGTCCCATGATTTCCTCCAAAATGCGGGGCGGCGGGGCCGCCCCGGCGTGGTTTAGGCCTTGTCGACTGCATCCTTCAGCGGCTTGGCCGGCTTGAACGCCACCACGCGCCGGCCGGCGATGGTGATGGCCGCCCCGGTTTGCGGATTACGGCCCGTGCGGCCAGCTCGCTCGCGGGTCTCGAACTTGCCCAGCGGCGGGAGTGCCACCTCGCCGCCCTCGGACAGCACGGCCGTGGCCTCGGTAATAAAGGCGTCCAGAACGGTCTGCACCACCGCCTTGGTGATGCCAGGATTGGCCGTGCTGGCCATGTTGTGTACGCGGTTGATCAGGTCTGCCTTGCTCATCGGTGTTGCTCCTTGGTTGCTTGCTGCGTGGAAAAATCAGTGCCGGGCGTCGCGCTGGCGGCGCAGGTCGGTAGTGCGCATGCGCGCCTTGCGGCCGGCTTGGCTGCGTGCCTCGCCCACCTTGTCCAGCTCAGCCTGCACCCGCTCGCGGTCGCGCATCTCGGTGTAAATCGATGCGGTGCGGGCGCTGACATGGCCGAGCTTCAGCGTCACCAGTGACAGTGGGTTATCTGCTGTGCTGGCGCGCAGAATGTTCATCGCAGCGGTGTGGCGCAAAGTGTGGGGACTGGCGTGCACTGGCAGATCAGCCGCGCAGCACCATGCTTGCAGCCGTGCCTGGTAACTGCGCACCGACAGCGGCCCCGCGTTGCGGCTGTAAATCAGCGGCGCGGTGTCGAATAGTTCTTGCTGGCCGTCCAGCATGGCTTCATGCACTGCCAGCAGCTCAGTCAAAGCGGCGCGCTCGCGCTGGTACACACCCACCTTGTGGTCGAAGCGCCGCGTGGCCTTGCCGCCCCGCGCCACCACCTGCACGCCCTTGCGGTACTCGGCCGGCACAAACAGCCAGCCGGTTTTCAGGGCGGCCCGAGCATCGGCGATAGTCAGCTGGGCAAATTCGCCAATCCGCAGGCCGGTCTCGATCAGTAATTCCACCCAAGCCGCATCGCGGCGGGCCAACAGGCCGGCGCGGCTGCGTATGGTCTTCAGCAGCAGGCGCTGCTCGGCCTCAGTCAGATAATCCAGTGCCATCGCTTTGACCCTCCCCGGTCGCGTGGTGGCGCGGCCACACGCTGGCCGCTGCGATGCCGGCTAATACCGGCGCATAGTTGGGGTGGTACCGCAGCTGCGACACAGCCGCCCGTTGACGCTCGTACTCACAGCGGGCGCTGCGGCAGAGCTCTGCGAGGCAGGGTTCAGCAGGTCGGTGCGGTGCGCGGCGCATGTTCAGCTGGCCACCATGGTTTCAAGGCGGGCCTTGATTTCCACCCAGCCGCTGATGACTGCGCAGATGTCCTGCTCAAGGCGGGCAAACTCCGCGGCCTCAAGGCGGCGGTCATCCAGGAATTTGCGCAAATGGCTGTGGAAGTCGCCCGTCATCGACCCTTCATCAAGAATCAGGTCGAACAATTCGGCGTCAGGGATCTTGGATAGGTCAGGCAGCCGGTAAAACACCCCGCCAGCAATGCGCGCCATCACCTCTGCCATGGCGGAGGAACCAGTCAGCCGGGTGATGCGGATAATGTCTTCCGCCGTCAGCTTGGCGGTCTCATCATTGGGATTGAGCTTGTTGTACAGCGTGCTTGGGGCACAGCCGAGTTGCTCGGCAAGTTGATCCACCCCGGCTTCATGACTGGCGGCCTGAGCGGCCAAATAGAAATCCCGCGTCCGTGCTTCGCGCATTGGTAATGCCCCGTTGAGTTTCTGATTCAATTCCGAAACGGGGAGTGCCAAAAATACGCTGTCCGCCAAGACACGTGATTTTCCGCACCACCCCAGGCCACCCGCTGTTTCCAGCAGCGGGTGGCTTGTCGTTGTTCAGTGCGTTTTCATGATGAAAGGGGAAGCTGGTAAGGGATGTTCAGCTCACTAGCGAGCTGCTTACACATTGCATCAAGGGCCTTGCTGTCATGCTCGAGCTCTGTCACACGCTTCTCGCGGCAAAGCGTCATGAATAGCCGCATCGTGCTGTTGCGATTGGCAACAAGCGTCTTGGGATTGGCCGCATAGCCCAGCTCTTCGTAATCGTGTAGCGCATCAGCCCATTCATTGAGCTTGGCTTCCAGGAAGTCAGCGCCGCTGACATTACCGTTGGCGCGAACCCGCTCGGGGTTGATGGACTGCAAGTAGGCAACCACCCGATCCAGCCGGATGCAGAGCATCTCGCGCTGCTGACCTGCATAGGGCATATGCCCTATGCAGGTACCCAAAAACCGGGCATTCCAATTCCCCTGCATACGTTTATGTTGCGTTACCCAGTCAAGTCCGAAAATCTCAGCAATCGGCTTGACTGGTACGCAGTCAATGCCTTGTTCGTTCTTGATCACCGGCAGATCGAGTCCGGCGTAATGAATGACGATATGTTGAGTGACATGTTTCATGGCGTTTCCTTATAAGTTCAATGGTGTAAAGCCTTCGATCCTGAGTCAGCTCAAGCAGCCTGTTTGTGTCGGTCGCAATCAGCCATGGCAGCTTTGGTGCGCTCCATGCCTTCCCGAATCAGCTTGAGCGCAAAGTTCGAAGCGCTTCGGCCATCCGCTGCAGCCGCTTGAAACAGCGCACTCTTCTCATCTTCTGGCATGGTCACCACAACGGGTGCCGTGCGGATTGTTTGTTTCTTTGCCATCGCTGCATGCTCCTGTAGGATCAATACATCTTTATATGAATGACCCACAGCTTATGCATCTTTAAATGCATTCGCAAGAGGATTTTGCATTTTTTTATGAATTCACTCCACGAACGAATCGACTGGATCAAGGCAGATCGCCGCCCTCATACCTTCGGTGAACAGGTGGGATGGACTCGCGGTGTGGTGCAAGGAGCATTCCCAAGCACATCCATATCAGCTGATGAACAAAAGCGCCGGAAGGTGCCGGGGGCTGAATTCCTGGGCTTGTTATGCCTGGTAGAAAACGTCTCGATGAACTGGCTGGTTACCGGCACAGGCAACCCGTTCAATTCAGCGCCTGGGCTGTCCGATGAAGCATGGTCTGCGCGACTAACGCTGCACATTGAAGACGCAGAAAACGGCGCCAGCGAAATTCGGCTGTTGGTGGTCAAGAAGGAGAATCGGCTTGCAACGGTGATTTACTGGCCTGAGCAACACTGCGCGGTTGGCGAAACCACGCCAAGTGTTTGGGTTTGGCGTAATGAAATCTGCTCAGGTCAATGTGGTAATCGAACGTCGCAAGCATTGCAGATGGCAGCGGCCGCAATGCCCACTACAGTCTTGAGTCTCGAAGAGACTGACTTTGACCGGCTCGTAAATGGGCAAATGGGTAATTACGAGTTGTTCGGTGTAGGTAGCGCAGAGCCAAAAGGTTTAGTGGCTTTTGCACAAGCAGCGCAGGATGGCGACCTACCCGGGACACAAATCACGCTTGGTTCCGACCTCTCGCGTAACGAAAGCCTACTGATCCAACACTTCCGCCAACTGAGCGCAGCCAAGCAAACTGCATTGTTGAACCTGTTCGACGTGCTTACCGACACGCCAACCGAAGCTGCGCCGATCAATCCCGCCGTACTAGCCAACGTACTGGCCGGCATGCACCGCGCCCAAGATGAGCTACAGCTGAACCTGCCACCGGCCGCTTTTAGCCAGCTCGCTGCCCAGTTTTATGCGCAATACCACGTCGGCGATACCGTCGATTTCCGTCATTTGAAGGAGTTTATGGCAACGGCCGGATAGGCCACGACAAGGAGGAAGCAAGTGAAAGACCGAACGACGATCCAGCAAGAGATCTTCAATGCCATGCGGCAAGCAGTACCAGCCGCAAACGGCGACGCCGTGGTAACGCAGCGTATTCACCAAGGCAGCAATAATCTGCAAATCGGCCCAGCCATGCAGGGCTGCCAGCTTATTGAAGGTGGCGACGGCAATATCCAGGTGCAGGGCGACCTAGCCAACGCTCAGGCGCTGGCCGATCTGATCAGCAGCCTGAAAGGCGGCAGCCATGTCTGACTATCAACGTATTGTCGGCAACAATAATGTGCAGGTAATGGGCCGCCAAGGCCCGCGCAACACGCGGAATCTGGTTGGATGCCCGGATTGCGCAACCCCGATCAGCCGCTCAGCGGACGAGTGCCGTGAATGCGGCTACCCGATTCGCCGAAAAGCCATTGAATTTCAGCTGGAAGCCGAAGCCGAGCGACTTTCCGCCCTATACACCTATCTGGCATTGGGCGCGGTGGCGGCGATGCTGCTGGGCACGCTCTTACCCATCCCCGAACTGAAAGCGCCTTTGTACCTACTATTTTTCGCAGCCGGTTTCCTGACCTTGCCCGTTGGAAAACAGTTGGACGCAACCAAGCGGCAACTCGCACGCATTCGATCAAGCTTTTAACCGGAGGAAGGTAACGTGAAAAAAATAATAAACGTTGTCGCAGCAAGCGTAGCGATTGCTGCGTTGGCAGCGCTGAATATATTCGCATTCAGTTCGAATAAAGCGCACCAAAATAAAGATCAACAACGAGACCTCCAGAAACTTGCCATTCTTGGCATTCTGAATGACCCACAGTCGGCAATGTTCAGGAACGTCTTCCAATCGAAGTCACCACCCCATGCCTGGTGTGGTGAAGTCAATGCCAGAAACAGAATGGGCGGCATGATTGGGTTTACCCGCTACATCGTTGATCTGCCCAAAGACATTAATCGCGACAGCTTAGAAAAACGATCAGAGCTAGACCTACTGCGAATGACAAACGCAATACGTATTGAGCCAGCAGAGCAGGATTACAAGGTCACGTCGGAATATATGAAGTTCCAAAGTGGCTGGCGTCTTTACTGTGAAAGTTAAAGCCCTTTAAACCAGCCCTAAAACCCGGCCGCCTTCGCGGCTGGGTTATCTACGCAACACCCAGGCATTGCCTGATCTGCTGTTGCATCATCGCCATCCCCGCCTGCATGCCACGCTCGTAAGCATCATCAATTTCAGCAGACAGCGCCGCCTTTCGCAGCCTGGCCCGCTGCTCGAATATCGACGCTCCACCATCTGGTTGCGATGCCTTCAGGTAATCATCGCCATTGGTGACGAAGGTTGCGCCAGCTTTCAAGAATCCCGCATCTGCCGTCTCTAGCACAAACACTTGGGCAGATGGGTATCGGGTCACCAGTAGCTTTAGCGGAGCAGAAATACCTGAGTTGTAGGCAAATGCCAGCCAAGGCGCCCTGCCCGGTTCGTATAAAACAAAACATACTTTCATGTGCAAACCCTGAAACAAAAAGCCAGCCGTTCGCTCGGCTGGCTCAATCACAAAGAGAAATTTAAAGGTACGGCGTCGCTACTAAAGCGATCTGGAAACAATCACTCACCCAACAGAACCATCCCGGCCTGACTGACTGCGCCGCGGTCAAACGTCAGGGTCTGCGTGCAGCCGACTTCGCTGGCCATGCGCTCGATCAAGCAATCGGAAAAGTCGGCCGTGCTGTTGGCAAAGCGATGCAACGCCTTCCAGGCGATATCAGCATGCTGCACCAGCAATGCACGAGTACGCAGTAGCGTATCGAGTATCCCCACCAGCTGCGCCCGGTCAACCTTGTAAGCCCGCTGCATCACCCACGTCGCCTCCACCAGTACCACCAGGCTGATAAAGCCCGGCGCGGCCGGCGTCAGGCGCTGAAAAAGGGCCGTCGCCAGCGGCGACTGCACGGGATCATCTTGCGCAAGGTGGCGAACAAGAACATTGGTATCGATGCCGATCATGCTTTGCTGGCGCCTTGGGCAATGGCTTCATTCATCGCTTCAATCGACACGGGTGCGGCCGGCTTGCCCAGCAGCCCCTTGAGGTCATCAACCGACTTGGTTGCCGCAACAATGGCAAATTGCCCCGGTTCCAGCTCAACAAAGTCGATCCGGTCGCCGGCATGCAGGCCCAGCGCGCCCCGGACCGCCGCCGGAATGGTCACTTGCCCTTTGGTACTCAGTGTTGAGGTTGCCATGGTCATCTCCTAAGTTCCTTACTTTATATCACAAAGTAAGGAATCACCCCCTGCTACCCTCACCAACGAGGGTACCAACCCCTCACCGCCCCACCGGCCACCCCTGCACCAGCGCCCGCTTATCGGCAGCGCATTGCCCGTACAGCGTCACCACCTCCCCCATCCAGATCCAGGCCTCATCAAGGCTGGCGCCCGCCTTCGGCACCGCCGGCAGGGCTGGGCAATCAGTCTGCAGGCTCGCCTCGGGCGGCGCGATTGGCGCGGTCGGCGAGGGTTTGCAGGTAGCGCAGCCGCTCAGCATCAGGCTGGCAATCAGCAGGTAACGGGTGAAACAGCGCATAGCGGCGGTATTCCTGGGTGAGTTTGGCAAAGCCGGCATCGAGCGACTGGCCGGCGCGCTGGGCACTGGCAGCGGCCGCGTGGGCGCGGTCCACATTCTCGGCATAAATCCGGTAGCTGTTTTCTGCCTGGTGTAGCGATTCAGTGGCTGCCTGAAGCCGCTCGCGGTTAAAAACGGCCTGCAGGCGCCAGCCATTCACTGCGGCGCCGGCGCCGGCCGCAGCCAATAGCGCCACTGCCAGCGCCGCCATGCGGTAGGGGGCGAGATCCGGCCACATCATTGCGGGTTCTCGTAGCTGATCCACACCGCATCGCCGCTCGCCAGCGAACGGCGGATGCGCTCGAACAACGCCGCAAACGCCACGGCAGACCGCCCAATGCGGTCCGGCCCCTGCGCCTCGCCCACCAGCAAACAGCCCTCGGTATCGCTGGCGGTATTGCCGGCATGGATACGCACACCCACAAAGCCGGGCACATCGTTGATCAGTGGCATCGGCCGGCCAAAGTGCTGGCTGGGCGTGATGGTCACCCGGTAGCGCCCGGCCGGGATTGCCGTTTGCCCCGGCACTTTCCAGCGGCTCACCGGCTCGCCCTCCACCTCGCGTATCGGGTCCTCCAGCGTGTAGCAGGCGTGTTCGCCGTCCACCAGCAGTTCGCCCAGCGTGCAGTCTTCACTACTGGGCTGTCGAATCACAGTCAGTTCCATAGCATCCCTTTCACTTGGCGGCCTGCGCGACAGCAGTGCGCAGGCTGTCCACCGTGGCCTTGGCCTTGGCCGGGCCAAAGCCGTGCAACAGCGCCAGCCGCTGTTCCGGCGTCGCGTCCGATAGCTGGGTGTCGAATAGCAGGTGGTTGATCAGCAGGAGCAGGCTGTCCACATGCTCGCGCTGTTCGCGGTTCTCTTCGCGCCACTCTTCGAGCTCCTTGCGCAAGCTGGCCACCTCGGTGCGCAGCGAGCCCACCTCGGCAATGGCGTCGTTACGCTCGGCGGCAAACTGGTCGGCGCGGGTAAAGGCCTTGTCGCGCTGGTCGACCAGGCCGGCAATCTCGTCCTGCAAGCGCTTGATCAAGTCGGCGTTTTCGCGGTCCACCTTGCTCTGTAACTCTGTCGCCCTGGCATCGCCCCCCACTCGCTGCCAGACGGCGTAGCCCATCCACACCGCCCCTACCAGCGCCGCACCAGCGGCACCCCAAGCCCCTTGCGGGGACAAAAACAGATCGGGCGAATTCGGCACAGCCATCAGTCCCTCCTTAAGCTCGGTAGACGTTCGCGACAAAGCCGGCAAAGCGCATCTGGCTGGCGGGCGGTAGGCTGGCGTTGATGGTCGCTTCGTCAACGACCCATGCGCCATCGTCGCCCGGCGTAGTGAACGCGGCGCGGATCGTCACCACGCCCGCCACCATGGTCGCCAGCAACATGCCCTCGCCCCCACCCCTTTTGTTCAGAGGCATCCTGAAGGTGTCGCTGGCAGGGATGCGCTGATTGCTGCTGTCGCGCAATTCCGCAGTGAAAGTCAGCGTCGTGCCAACTGGGCACGTCGCCTCTCGAAACTGAGAATCGACAAGGGTTTTCGCGGTGTTGTCACTGGCGACATTGGTAATCACCAGGCGTGGGCGTGCGTCGGTGATCGGTGCGGCAAAGCTCGCCCCGTTGTAGGTCCAGCCTGGCCCTGGCCGTGGATTGACGCCGGTCAGATCTACCACCGTCGATGCTTGGGTCTGCGCATAGGCCTGCGTCGAGACAATCACATTGCGCACCACGCCGTTTTCGATCAAAGCAAAGTCGCTCATGCTGGTACCTCAAAGCAAATGACCACACAGCCAGGGGCGCCAGCCGTAGAACTACCGGCGCCGCCACCGCCACCGAAGCCGGTGGCAGACGTACCGCCTCCATTGCCGCCGGCGCCATTGAACGATGCAGCGCCGCCGCCATTGCTAGCGCTGACATTGCCTGGTGTACCAAGAGCAATGCCGGCCGCTTTGACCCAATACGGCAGGACCAAGGCGGCATGCGATCCACCATTGGCGCCACTGTTGCCGCCAGGGGCGTTAATGATTGACGTCCCAGTCACCCCCAGCCCGCTGCTGCCGTTTGCGCCGTAGTTCAGCAGCGGATTAGCCGCGGTAGGTACATACAGCCCACCCAGCAGATTGATTGCCCGCCCGGCCCAAAATTGCAGGTCTACCCCCACCACCGTGAGCATCGAGCCAGGCGTGCTAGGGTTATTGGACTGTGCCGGCTGCCCGCCTTGAGCCGTCAACGTCAGCGAGCCGATGGAAACCGTGGTCGATCCACCGGCATTGCTGCCGACGCCTCCCGCGCCAATGCCAATCGCGACACTGCCGCCGTTTGTAACGCCTACTCGACGATGGTCAATCACGAAAGCGCCGATCGCGCCGGAAGCACCGCCGCTGCCCGCCGTCCCGAGAAAGTAGCCACCGCCACCACCGCCGACCATAAATAGGTAGGTGGCGATCGCGTTTTGCGGGATCGGGATCGATTGCGAGGCTGTCACCAGCTGCGGCTTGGTTAGTACCGTCGCGCCTGGCTGAGATGGCGCGCCCAATGCGCCCTGTATCGAAATTGCCTTAGCGCCGATCGTCATTACATCAGCCCCTGTTTTGCGCGAACCTCAATGCGATCACCGCCCGATAGCGCAGCCGTCACGCCCACCAGCAGCAGCGTCTTGGCGCCCAGCGAATTGCCGGTTTTGTCGATCGAGCTATCCACCGACTGATCACCCAAAAGCGATGCGTTTGGCACGGTAGGCGAGGTCCCGCACTGGGCCGGAATACTCTTAACGTAATCGCCGGTGAGCCGCACCAGGCGCGACCCGGCCGGCACGGCGCCATTGGTGAGCGCTGCGCCGCTCACGGTGATGGCGGTGTCGGTCACCGCGGTAATCGTCAGCACCTTGCCTTCGTCTGGCAGCAGCGCGGCATTGCCGGCTGCCAGCAAGGCACAGCGCTGGCCGATTTCCCAGCGGTCAGCGAGAAAGCCAGCCGTGGCGCGGGTGATGGTGTTTGTGGCGCTGATGGTCACCGCGCCGGTCGCGGCGCCGATCACGGTCACCTCGGTAGCCTCAACCACCTGCAGGCTTTGGCTGCTGGCGCTGTTGCTGCTCACCGTCGCTTCGGTGATACGGCTGCCACCGCGCAGCCAGTCGATCGCGCCCACGGTGCCGCTGGCCGGCGACACATCGGCCAGCACGCGCAGATTGGTGCCGGTGGCAGCAGTCAAGGTGACACTCAGCCCGGGGGCGATTGCAGAGATAAGCAGTGCTTCATAGGCCATGGACGCCTCCTAGAGTTGGTTGTAAAGAGCCAGCTTGCTGCGCCGCATGGCTCGCGCCAGTGCAGCGCCATCGCTCAAATCGGCAGTGGACAATTGCGCAAGCTGGTAGCCATTTGCAGCCGGATTCACCCGCAATACGGCGCCAGCCGTAGCCGGCAGCGGCAAACCTGTCACCGCAGCCGCAGCCGACGCGCTATTTGCTGCCTGCGTGGCAAAAGCCTGCGACTGCCCGGCATACACGCCGGCACTGGTGGCACTGCCGCTGGCGCTGGCTGCGCTGATGGTGGCGCTGCTGGCAGCGTTGTTTGCGCCGGTCAAGTAGCCCTGCACCGTGTTGGCAGCGCTGACAATCCACTGGCCCACCGCCACCATCTGCTTGAGCGCGGGGATAAACCGCAGCGTCCAGCCATAGGGCGCGGCAATACCGGTGTCCGGGTTGTCGTCGTCGCTTACCGTGCTGCCATCGCCACCCACGGCGGGCAAAAACGTCACGCTATTGGCCATTCAGATCAGCTCCTCGATTTCGATTGCGGTGGTGTGTCGGCCAAAGCTCGGATGCCGGTAGGCCGGCAAGCTGCGCAAATGCCCCAAGAAAGCCCGCTGGATGCGGTAAATCGGGTCGGCCGGGTCGTAGAGATAAAACACCTCTTGATGCACGCCCTGTCGGCGCACCAGGTCAAACCCGGCGCCGAAGGCTTCGGCATCGCTCAGCCAGTCCAGGGCGATACGCGCATAGCGCACAGACGGCCGCACGTTGAAGAATTTGTTGCCAGCCAGGCCTTCCATCACCTGGGTGTTGGTGGTGTGCCCATGCTCGGGGTCGTAGCTCAGATTGACCTTGGGCTGAAAGGCCTCAAAGAAGCCAGCCCGGCCCAGTGCGATCACGCCGGCCGGGTTGGTCGGGTCGTTGATCTCTACCAGGCAATAGCGCCACAGCAGCGATGCCGGCCCCAGCGCCCAAAACACCGGTGGGTAACTGGCGGCGCGCTCGGCGGTCAGCTGGCCAGACCAGAAGGACGGATCGAGCCAGCCGACCGTACCGAACGGCAGGCGCGGCCAAGCGCTTTGCCATCCTGAATCCCATGCCGGCGCGGCGAAACTATTGGTCGCGCTGCAGCGGAACCGGATCATGGCGGCCGGGCTCAGATTGCCGACCAACACCAACAGCCGGGCCGGATAAAGCCCGCCCAGATCCACCACAAACTGCGTATTGATCGGCTGGGTGTCAGTCGACACCGCAGTTTCGGCATAGTCGCGCGTCTGCATGGCCGACAGCGGCGCATTGGTCCAGCCGCCACCGCTGAGCGTGGCGCCCTCGATCCGGTTCGGGTAACACAGCATCACATTGGCCATATCAACCCCACAGCCTGAGCGTGGCTTCACCCAGCTCGGCATTCAGTTCCATACCCACCACCCGCAACAGGCGGCCGGCGGTCAAGCCAAAGCGCACATGCTTGAGCAACACGCACTGGTTTAGGTCCAGCGCCGCCAGCTGCGCCGGCGAAAACTCGGCCTTTATCTGGAACATTTGCCGCCCGACCTTGTAAAGATTGAGCCGGCGCTGCGCCTCAGCCTGCGCATCGGCCTGATTCACCAGGCAGGTATCCACCTGCATCGGCTCGCTATTGGGGTGCAGGGTCTTCACGCCGGTATCGTCGACAGTGAGCCTGCGGTAATCCGCTGCTGCCCAGCTCACCCGGGCGCCAGCGCCGCCGGCCAGATCGTTTTGCACCGTGTAATTGCGGGCATAGCCCAGCCGCACCTGCCAGGGCGGAACGCCTTTATCACTGTCGGCGGTCGAGATCAGCGCCAGCTCGATCAGCATGCGGCTGCTGATTGTCATGACGGGCGGCCCGGCCGGCGCCTCCAGCCTTGCCATGCGCAGTCGGCCCAGGTTGTCGATGTAAAACGATGCCGCCACCGCGCTGGCCAGCTCATTCATGGCAGTCAGGGCGGTGGTGTCGCCATCGACCCAGATGCCCACGGCAGCGCTATTGGCGGCATTGAGCGCGGCCACGTCCGGCGCATAGGCGCTCAGGCCCATCTCGCCGGCAATCTGCTGCAGCAGGCTGGCGGCCCGAGTCTCGGTCGTGCTGGCATCCACCGTCACCGTGCCCTTGGCCTGGGTACCAAGCCTGACATAGGTGCCATCCGGGCCAGACCATAACCGGTAGCTGCTGGCAGCTGGCACGGTGGCTTCCAGATCCGCCTTTGAGCTCGCCACGGCGTCGAGCGCAAGGACGATGCCGCGATCAAACACGGCCGATACCGCGCAAGCCTTATCCGAAATCTGATAAATCGATTTCGAGGTATTCACCTGCTTCGGCGCGATATTCATCACCGAGCCGTACAGCCGCGGCTTGGGCTTGTCTTTCAGGTCGGCCACGCCCTCCAGCCCGGCCGGCAGCACATTGTTTCCGGCAAAGCGATTGGGCAGCAGCGGCTTGTTCAGGGTCTGCAGATCATCGCGCAGTGCCAGCCGCACCTTGTCGGTGTCAAAGCTCACCGTGTCGACCACACACACACCAATCCGCGACCAAGCGCCCGGAAACGGCGCACCGTCTTCACCCTGCCAGGCGCGACCCTGCCGGCCGTCGAAGGCATAGCCCAGCAGGTAATCCAGCTGGCCGTCCGCGTTTTGCAGCAGCACCTCACCCTTGGCCATGCCTACACCGCCAAACGTGGTGGCCTTCTCGAATAGATCCCGGCGCAGCAGGTAAGGCTGCATCAAACGGCCGCGCACCATGGCGTTCGGCACCGGGTCAGTAGGTCGGGTGCGAAAGCCCTTGCCGTCGCTCACCCGCAGCGTTTCTGGCTGGCTAGTGGTCAGGTTGACCGCGTCGAATTCCATCACGTTCATGACAG
>NZ_JAYRLZ010000263.1:0-5884 GCF_041904975.1 Chitinimonas sp.
AGCCTGGGCCGACTGCATGGTGGCCTTGATATTCGGGTTCTCTTGCAGTTCCTTGAAGAAAGTCTTGTTGGCCGGGGTGCCGAGCGGCACATCGGCATTCACCGTCTTGAGGCCATTCACGGTCAGCAGGTGCTTTTCCAAAAATTCCACCGCCACATCCTTGTTCGGCGAGGCACGGTTGATCATGCAACCCAAAACGCCGACAAAGGGCGCGGACTTCTTGCCACCCACCGTGGGGATCGGTGCCACACCGAAGTTGATATTGGCTTTCTTCAGGTTTTCCCACGACCACGGGCCATTGATCATCATGGCCACCGTGCCCTTGGCCATGCCGGCTTCCATTTCCGGGTAGCCCGCGCCCTTGGGCATCACGCCCTTGTCGATCAGGGTCTTGATGGTCTCCACGCCCTTCACGCCGCCGGCATTGTTGACGCCGGTATCGGCTGCATCATAGGTACCATCGGCCTTTTGCTTGAACGGATAGGCGCCACCGGCAGCCAGCAGCGGCCAGGTGAAATAGGTGTTGGTGTAGTCCCACAGGATGGCATGGGCGTTCTTGGCCTTGAGCTTGGCATCGAGCGCCACCAATTCTTCCATGGTCTTGGGCGGAGTCGGCACCAGGTCCTTGTTGTAGACCAGCGAAACTGCCTCGATCGACAGCGGATAGCCCCACACCTTGCCGCCGATGGTAAAGGCCTTCCAGGCCAGCGGGTCGATATCGTCCTTGATGGCTTTCGATGGCGTCACTGGCTGCAACAGGCCAGCGCCAACCCACTCGCCGGCACGGTCATGCGGCCAGCACCAGATATCCGGGCCCTTGCCCGCTGCGGCAGCTTGCTGGAATTTGCCCGGTGCATCTTCCGGATGCTCGACGGCAAAGGCGACGCCCGACTTCTTGGCGAACTCATCGCCGACTTTCTGCACGCCGTTATAGCCTTTGTCGCCATTGATCCACAGCAACAGCTTGCCGGCTTCGGCGGCGTGGGCGGTGCCAAAAGCAGCCAGCAAGGCGCCGGCGACGAGGGTCTTGTTCACGTTCATGGTCACTCCATTCGGTATGGTGGTTTGGTCCGGTACTGCATTTACTGCCTGGTTTTCACTGCTTTTATTGTTGTTTGTTACGACTGATGCATGGTCTGCCGGTGGCGCTACGCAGTCGGGTCAAAACCCGACCTACAAGTGTCACCAGCGACGGCCGCCTGCCTTGTAGGTCGGAATTCATTCCGACTGGCTTTGCACTGTCGGGTTAAAACCCGATCTGTATTGTGAATACAAACGGCGCAACTACGCGCCAAGGCGGGCAAATGCCAGGCCGCTTTCGTTGAACAGATAGCAGCGGCGCGCCGGCAAGAATACGCTCAGCTGCTCGCCTACCGCCGCATCGTGCTCGGCCGAGGCACGCACCACCATATGGTCGGCGGCGCCCTCTACCTGCAGATAAAAATTGGTCGCCTCGCCCAGATGCTCTACCGCAATCACCTGGCCCTTCACCGCTTTGCCCGCCTCGGCATCAAAGCCGAAGTGTTCGGGACGGATGCCCAGGGTGACCTTGCTGCCGATCTGGCCAGCACTGGCATCGACCGCTGCCGTTACTCGGCTGCCATCGGCCAGCTCCACCGTCGCCTCGGTAGCGCTGGCCGCCGTCAGCCGGCCTTCGATGAAATTCATCTTGGGCGAGCCGATAAAGCCGGCGACAAACAGATTGCGTGGATGGTGGTACAGCTCCAGCGGTGTGCCGACCTGCTCGATATTGCCGGCGCTGAGCACCACGATGCGGTTGGCCAGGGTCATCGCTTCCACCTGGTCATGGGTCACATACACCATGGTGGTATTGAGTTCGCGATGCAGCTTGGTGATCTCGATGCGCATCTGCACCCGCAGCGCGGCATCGAGATTGGACAGCGGCTCGTCGAACAAGAACACATTGGGCTTGCGCACAATGGCGCGGCCGATCGCCACCCGCTGGCGCTGCCCGCCGGACAGGGCCTTGGGCTTGCGCTCCAACAGATGCTCGATCTGCAGGATGCGTGCCGCCCGATCCACTGCCAGTTTCATCTCCTGCTTGTCGAGGCCGGCGAGCTTGAGGCCGAACGCCATGTTTTCCGCCACCGTCATATGCGGATACAGCGCATAGCTCTGGAACACCATCGCTACGCCGCGCTTGGCCGGCGGGGTGTCGTTGCAGCGCTGGCCATTGATGAACAGATCGCCGGCGGTGATGTCCTCAAGGCCGGCAATGGTGCGCAGCAAGGTGGACTTGCCGCAGCCGGAAGGCCCGACAAACACCACGAATTCGCCGTCTTTGATATCCAGATCAATACCGTGCAGCGTTTCAATATCGCCAAACGACTTGCGTATGCCACGCAGAACTACGTCTGCCATGTCTCTGCTCCTGATGTTGTCCGTCGCGCCCAGCGAGGGGCATGATCGGTCAGAACCTTGTTGCACAGCGGAAGAAAGTGCTTCCGCACAATCCGGCCCTAAGGCCAGCGATTTGTTCGATTACCCTCACAGCCGGGCGTACAGACCGCCAAACGGTGCCAGCAGCAAATGCCCCGCATCGATGCGGCCGCCGGTCAACACCGATGGCTCGGGCAGCGCGCCGGCACGGCGATACGCCTTGTCCAGCTTGATGCTGCATGCCTCGCGGCCCAGATTGAAGGCACACAGCCAGGTTTCGCCATGCAGGCTGCGGGTAAACAGCAGCACCGGCTCCGGTGCATCGACAAAGCGGATATCGCCCGAGCACAGCACTGGCTGACGCTTGCGCCAGGCAAGGAACTGCCGGTAGAACTGCAGCACCGAGTCATCGGCCTGTTCCTGCACATCCACCGCGCTGGCTGCATGCTCTTTCGGCACCGGCAGCCACGGTTTGCCGGTGGAAAAGCCGGCATGCTTGGCCCGGCTTTGCCAGGGCATAGGCGTGCGGCAGCCATCGCGGCCCTTGAATTCGGGCCAGAAGGTAATACCGTAAGGGTCCTGCAATTGCTCGAAGGCAATCTCCGCCTCGGTCAACGCCAGTTCCTCGCCCTGATAGATACACAGGCTGCCGCGCAGGCTGGCCGACATGGCCAGCAGCACCTTGGCATAGCGCGGATCGGTCATGCCCTTGCCCCAGCGGCTGACTACCCGCTGCACATCATGGTTGCCGATCGACCAGCAAGCCCAACCCGGCACGCCGTCCTTCTTGCCACGCTTGTGCAGCTGGCCCTCCAGCGCCTCGACCTGCTGGCGGATATAGCCGGCCGAACCATCCGGGGTGAGCAGATTGAAGCTGTAGGCCATATGCAGCTTGTCGCCGCCCGAGGTGTACTGCGCCATCACTTTCAAGGAATGATCATCGCCGACTTCGCCGACCGAAGCCGCGCCGAATTCATCGAGCAAGGAGCGCACCCGTTGCAGAAAGGCCAGGTTCTCCGGCTGCGATTTGTCGTGCTTGTGCGCCTGCAGACCGTAAGGGTTTTCGGCTGATACCGTCTTGCTGTCGCGCACCTTGGCCGGCGGGTTGGAACGCAGCTTGCGATCATGAAAATGAAAGTTGCAGGCATCGAAGCGAAAACCATCCACGCCGCGTTCCAGCCAGAAACGGATGGTGGCGAGCATGGCGTCCTGCACCGCAGGACAATGGAAATTCAGGTCGGGCTGCGAGCTGAGGAAATTGTGCAGATAGTACTGGCGCCGGCACGAATCCCATTGCCAGGCCGAGCCGCCGAATACCGACAACCAGTTATTGGGCGGCGTGCCATCGGCCTTGGGGTCGGCCCAGACAAACCAGTCGGCCTTGTCATTGTCGCGACTCTGCCGGCTTTGCTTGAACCAGTCGTGCTGGTCCGAGCAATGGCTGAGCACCTGGTCGATCACTACCTTGAGGCCGAGCTGGTGCGCCGTGGCCAGAAGCCGGTCGAAGTCGGCCAGATTGCCGAACAGCGGATCGACATCGCAGTAGTCCGATACGTCATAACCGAAATCCTTCATCGGCGAGGTAAAGAACGGCGATATCCAGATAGCGTCGACACCGAGGCTGGCGATATACGGCAGCTTGCCGGTAATGCCGGGCAGATCACCGACGCCATCGCCGTTGGAATCGGCAAAGCTGCGCGGATAGATCTGATAGATGACGCCACCGCGCCACCAGTTGTTGGGAGATGTGTTACTCGATTGCATGCCAAGCTCGCCGGGAAATCCGCAAGCGCACTGCTATCGCATTGCGGCGATAGCAGTGAACTCGCAAACAGGTGCGCCTGCGACCGGCCAGAGCCAGCCGCAAGGAAGGGAAACGGGGAGCTGCGCCGCAGCAAGCGACCGCTCAAGTCCATGCACGACAGGAGGACGACAGTGCAAGGTCCCTGCACCTTGTACTGCCTGCCCTGTCAGTGTTCGGACCCGAGCCAGCCGCCTGCACTAGCGCGACCAGGCTCCATCAAGCCGGGTGTGGCTTACCACCAGGCTTCCATTTGCACACCGTAGGAGCTGCCATTGGTCTTGCCACGGTATTGCGGCAATTCCACGCCCAGGTCGCGACCGGTAGCGGCCGGGTTGCCGGCAGCCTTGTTCCAGTTGGCCAGGGTGTAGTAGGCACGCAGCACCGGACGGGCCCAGAAGCCCTTGCCGGCCGACAGCTGCGGCGCAATGGTGAACTTGTTCAGATAGTAGGAATCACCGGTGCCAGGCTTGACGCGGGTAGTACCGGCTTCAAATGCCACGCTATAGGCTTCGTTGAAGTGGTAAACCGGACGAACCACCAAGGTGGTGGTGGAGCTGTCCTTGCGATCGCCCCAGTTCAGCTTGCCATTGGACTCGTTGTACAGGCGCTCCTTGCCGTAGCCGAAGAACACCGCGCCATTCCAGTCGCTACCCTTGGGCTCGAACACCAGATGCTCGATCACACGCCAGCCACGGTACTTGACATTCTCGTCCGCCCACCATTTGCCGGTGCCATCAAGATTGGCGCCATCATTGGCGTACTGGAATACGAAGCTGTTGAAGCCACCCAGATCAAACGGGTTGCTGTAGTTGTGCGCCACGGTCAGGCCAACACCGCCCTTGCCGCCGATGGTTTTGCGCGATTGGCCCACTACCTTGCCACTGGCGTCCTTGATATCGGTAACCGTATCGCCATTGTTCTTCAGCACGAAGTTGGCGCCCAGGTCGATCGAGCCCATGCCGACATCGATGCCTTCGATGCGGAAGTCGTGGTTGGAAATCGCCTTGCCCGGATTGTCGATGGTGGTGGCGCGCAGCAGGTCCTGATTGGAATTGCCGCCGGTATTGCCAAAGCTGGCGCTGCCATTGCGCATCAGCGCGTAGGAGAACTTGGCGCCGCCCATGCCCAGATCGACGTTCTCGATACCAGCGCCGGGGCCGGTGTCGGCCGACCAGAAGAAGTCGGCGATATGCACATCATGGCGCTTGTAGAAGCGCTTACCTGCCCACATGGTGGCATTGGCCAGCGCGCCCGAGCCGACATTGGTCGCCTCGATCCATGCCTGGCGCCAGGCCGGCACGCTTTGTTCGTAGTCTTGAATCTGCTGCGAACCGAAAGCGACCATGGTGTGCAGCTTGAAGCCGATGCCCATGGTTTCGCCCAGGCCGGCATCGAATGCCAGTTCGCCATAGGTGTCGCATTCGTTACCGAGGCGGCCGGAGCGGCCCACATCACCGCCAAAGGCCGGTGCATTGATCTGGAAACAGGCCACATTGCCGCCTTCCGAGCCCGAGCCTGAACCGGAACGCAGATAGCCGTGAAAGTCCACCGGCACAGCCCAGGCCTGGGCGGACAAGGCTGCGACAACTGCCGCAAACAGCTTGGTCTTACGAGTCATTGCTATCACTCCTCTCCGTTTGGTTGGATAGAACCACGCGCCACAAGACGTATGGACTGGTG
>NZ_JAYRLZ010000011.1:0-6800 GCF_041904975.1 Chitinimonas sp.
TGAATCTGGAAAAGGCCATGCGCTTTGGCGACCGCATCGGCGGCCATCTGGTGTCGGGCCATGTCGATGGCCTCGGCGAGGTGCTCAAGTTCAGCCAGGTAGGCGAGAGCTGGCAGCTGGTGGTGCAGGCAGAAAAAGCCCTGGCCAAATATGTGGCGATCAAGGGCTCGGTGGTGATCAATGGTGTATCGCTGACCACCAATCACGTCAAGGATGTGAAAGACCGCTGCATTTTCTCGGTCAACCTGATTCCGCACACCATCGAAGTGACCGCGCTCAAGCACATCAAGGTGGGCGACAAGGTCAATCTGGAAATCGACCTGATCGCCCGTTACCTCGAACGCATGCTGCCGGCCAGCGATGAACCTTTCGACGCCTTGAAAAAGCGCAAGGGCTGATCCAGCCGTTGCGCCTCAAGCTGCCTGATCATCAAGCCAGCTTGTCCGCCACATAGCGTTTCACCAGCGCCGCATCGTTAGCCAACACGGTGCTGCGTTGTGGGCGGTTTTCCAGATCGGCCAATTCGCTCGGGCGCGGTGGGGTCATGCCTAGCGCCTCGACAATGGTGGCCTCGAACTTGGCGGGCAAGGCGGTTTCCAGTGCGACCATCGGCACCCCGGGGCGGCGGGCCTCCAGGGCGACTTTCACCCCGTCGGCGGTGTGCGGGTCGATCACCACATTCCAGCGTGCCTTGGCCTGCTGGATGGTGCTGATGCGGTCCTGATGGGTGCTGCGGCCCGAGCTGAAGCCGAATTCGCCGACCATGCGGGAGAAATAAGGCGTCTTGCCCAGATCGAATCCGCCGGTGCTGTCCACTTCATCCCACAGGCGCTTGAGTTCGGCGCCGTTGCGGTCGATCAGGTCGAACACGAAACGCTCGAGGTTCGATGCTTTGGAAATATCCATGCTCGGGCTGGAGGTGGCATGGGTGTCGTTCGAGCTGCGTACCGAATAACGACCGGTCTTGAAGAATTCATCCAGCACATCGTTTTCATTGGTGGCTACCACCAGGCGGCCAATCGGCAAACCCATCTGCCGGGCGATATGGCCGGCGCAGATATTGCCGAAATTGCCCGATGGCACGACAAAATCGACCGGCTCGCCGATCTGCGGCGCAATTTTCAAGTAGGCGCGGAAGTAATACACCACCTGCGCCACCACCCGGCCCCAGTTGATCGAATTGACCGCACCGACCTTGTACTGGGCTTTGAAGGCCGCATCGTTATTGATCGCCTTCACGATATCCTGGCAATCGTCAAACGTACCCTCGATCGCCAGATTATGGATATTGGCATCGGGCAGGCTGAACATCTGCGCCCGCTGGAACGGGCTCATGCGACCGTGCGGCGACAGCATGAATACATTCACCCCCTTCTTGCCGCGCATGGCGTATTCGGCCGCCGAGCCGGTATCGCCCGAGGTGGCGCCGATGATATTGATAGCCTCACCGCGCTTGGCCAGCACATATTCAAACAACTGGCCCAATAGCTGCATGGCAATGTCCTTGAAGGCCAGCGTCGGGCCATTGGACAGGTGCAAGAGATGCAAGCCGGCTTCCAGCTCGGTGATCGGCGTGATCTCATCGCTACCGAAATTGGCTCGGGTGTAGGCGGCCTCGACCAGCTGCTTTACATCGTCGGCCGGGATATCGGTAGCGAAGCGCGATACGATCTCGAACGCCAGCTGCGGATAGCTGAGGCCGCGCCAGACTTGCAGCGTGGCATGGTCGATGTGCGGATAGCGATCGGCCACCACCAGCCCGCCATCGGGTGCCAGCCCGCCCAGCAGGATATCGGTAAACGCTTGCGGGGCCATGCCGCCGCGGGTGCTGATGTATTGCATGGTCTACTTCCCTCAGTACTAGAATTCCGTGTCGCTCGTAGGGTGATCACCGGTAGGGCGCACAAGCGAAGCGTATTGCACCGGCTGCAATGCAGCATGCGCGCCGCAAATCGCTGTAATTCAAATGATCTTCCCAGCCACTGGCTCAGCCGGCCGTATAAACCTCATCTCCCACCGGCACATGCGGCGCAATATGCTTCACTTGTGTAAGCCCTTGGGCTGGCACTTCATTACCGTGACTATCTCACTGAGTCGGCTTGCAAACTCCGGGATCAAAGGCTCTGTACTTCATATGCTCATCCAAGGTTCCGCAAAGGCTGCTTTCATCCCATGTGGCGTTTTCATATTCAACAAGAGAGAAGGTGTCTAGCTTGAGATGAACTTGTTTTTTAATATGTAATTCCAATTCGGTATGCTTGGTCTTGCCAATCTTCTGAGAGTTTGTGGGGTCGGTATCCCAGGATTTTCTTGAGTGGATCACTCTGTTGGTTATAAAATTAATGCTCTTCTTCGTCCTGAAGTGATGAATAATTCCCTGGTTAATATCTGATTGTGTTTGCATTTCGATGGATTCGTAAACTGCCTCTGTGCCGATGAGCCAGAGCTCGCCTGATATTTTTTTAAATTGGTAGTTGGTGGTGCTGCGTGAGCAGCAGCCGCCAGAGTTGAATACAGATAAATATAGAGATTTATTTGAAATTTTGATGCGAAGGATCGAGCGGCCAAGTTCTGTAAGCGGCAGAGATTTGCCAGTTATCGTAAATTTTCCTGAGCCATTCTGATGGGTCACCGCTATCCTTGCCTCGTTGCTGGTTTTGGCTAGGAGGACCGCGATATAGGGCTCTTCGCCATCGTCTAGAATGCCACTCGTTTTTTCAATGATGCTTTCCCCGGGAAATGCATTCGAAATTGACACGGCGACGTCATGGGCGGTGGGGGAGGCAAGCCCTGGAAGTGGCAGCCAACAGACTGCTATCCAACGGATCCAGATGGGAAATAGTCTATGTAACTTTTTCATGCATCTGCCAATTTAGGGCGGGTACGGCGCACACAAGCGAAGCGTATTGCGCCGCATGTGCTCATTTATCCAGATTCTCCAGCCGCAACTTCGTCACGCTGCCCGAAATGGTCGGCAGGCTTTCGATCAAATGAATGGCGGTGTCGACGCTGCGCTCCATGGCGATATGGGTGAGGATGATGATGTCGACGATCTGCTCGCCCTCGGCGGGTTCCTTTTGCATCATCGCGTCGATGGAGATGCTGAGGTCAGCCAGGATGCGGGTGATGTCGGCCATCACGCCGGGGCGGTCGTGCGCGCGCAGGCGCAGGTAGTAGCAGGTTTCCACCTCTTCGATCGGCAGGATCGGCAGGTCCGACAGTCGATCGGGCTGGAAGGCGAGATGCGGCACGCGGTGTTCCGGGTCGGCGGTCATCACACGGGCGGTGTCGACCAGGTCGGCCACTACCGCGCTGGCGGTGGGCTCGCTGCCGGCGCCACGGCCGGAATACAGGGTTTGGCCAACTGCATCGCCTTGCACCACCACCGCGTTCATCACCCCATCGACATTGGCGATGATGCGCTTTGCCGGGATCAAGGTTGGGTGCACCCGCAGCTCGATACCATTGGCACGGCGCTTGGTGATGCCGAGCAATTTGATGCGATAGCCCAGTTGTTCGGCATAGCCGATATCTTCGCGGGTCAGGCTGGAAATGCCTTCCAGATAGGCCTTGTCGAACTGCATGGGAATGCCGAAGGCCAGTGCCGCCAGGATGGTCAGCTTGTGGGCGGCGTCGTGGCCGCCGATATCGAAGGTCGGGTCGGCTTCGGCATAGCCCAGGCGCTGCGCTTCGGCCAAGACATCGGCAAAGGCGGCGCCCTTGTCGCGCATTTCGGTGAGGATGAAGTTGGAGGTGCCATTGATGATGCCGGCGATCCACTCGATGCGATTGGCACTCAGGCCCTCGCGCACCGCCTTGATAATGGGAATGCCGCCGGCTACTGCCGCTTCGAACGCCACCGTGACACCACGCGTCTGGGCGGCGGCGAAGATCTCATTGCCATGGATGGCCAGCAGAGCCTTGTTGGCGGTGACCACATGCTTGCCGTTGGCGATGGCGCGTAGTACCAGTTCCTTGGCCAGGGTGGTGCCGCCGATCAGCTCGCACACAATGCTGATATCCGGGTCGTCCACCACCGCGTGGAAGTCATTGCCGAAGGCGAGGCCTTCGGTGACGGCAGCCGGTGCTGCGGCGCGAGCCTTGTCGATATTGCGTACTGCAACGCGTTTGACTTCAATGGCGCGACCGGCACGGCGACCGATTTCTTCGGCATTGCGCGCCAACACTTTTGCCACGCCGCTGCCTACCGTACCAAAGCCCAGAAGGCCGACCTGAATGGGTTTCATGAAGATGCTCTTAGTAATGTGAGTATTCAGCGAATTGTTCACCGCCCGGCAAAGCCGTGCGCTTGCGTGCATAGGTATACGGAACCGTGCTTCGTTGATCGATCCCGCTCCCCCTGCCAGCGGTGCACGCTCCAATGCTTAGGCGCTGAAAGCGCCAAGAGCGTTGGGCGTCGCCGCTGCGAGGGAGCCCCGCCTGCGCGAGTGGATGTGAGCAAGAAGGGGCGCATGCCATACGCTACAACGATTTCCGGAAACAGAAGCCCTCGACGACCAGCCCCTCGCGGAAATAGAAGCGGTGCGCCTGGGTGCGCTGGGTGCCGGAGTCGAGCATGAAATTCTTGGCGCCACGGCGGCCAGCTTCGGTCTGAAGCCAGTCGAGCAGCAGTTTGCCAACGCCTTGTGAGCGTCGTGTAGAGGTGGTTACGAGGTCGTCGACGTAACACTTGGTGCCGGAGTAGGTGTCCCGGTAGAGGCGGTAGACTGCCACACCCAGCACGTTCTCGCCATCGGCGGCGATCACCATTTCGCCGCCGTCGGCAAAGATACCGGCCATTTGCGCCACATAGTCGCCCTGTAACTGCGGACGCAGATCGCGGTGCACAGCTTCGGCGCGCGCCAGCCAGACGGGTTCGATCAGTTGGCGTTGGTCGTTGGTGATGCGGATGACTTGCACGAATGGCTCTCGCTTCAAATTCACTTCAAGTACCAAAATCTTTAATCACAGAGATCGCAGAGGTGGCACAGAGTAGGAATTGGTATATGACCGCGCCCTGCGATATGAAAATGCCCTGTTTGCCCGTAACGCTATCCTTGAAGCGGATTTTCTCTGTGCCACCTCTGTGTTCTCTGTGTCCTCTGTGGTTCAAGGTTTTGTCTGATCTGGCGCGAACCTCACACCGCATGCCGCTTGCGGTAACCCGCCAAAAACCGCTCGATCCGGTTCAATGCTTCATTCATTTCTTCCAGATGCGGTAGAAACACCACCCGCACATGGTCCGGTGTCGGCCAGTTGAAGCCGGTGCCTTGCACCAGCAGCACTTTTTCTTCTTCCAGCAACTCGGTGATAAAGGCCAGGTCGTCAGCGATCGGGTAGACCTTCGGGTCAAACCGGGGGAACAGGTAGAGCGCACCCTTGGGCTTGACGCATGTTACGCCCGGTATGGCGGTCAGCCGCTCCCAGGCTAAGTCGCGCTGGCGGGTCAGCCGGCCTTCCGGGCCGACCAGCTCGGCAATGCTCTGATAGCCGCCCAGCGCAGTCTGGATGGCGTTCTGGCCCGGTGCATTGGCGCATAGCCGCATCGAGCAGACGATATTGAGGCCGTCGATATAGTCCTGTGCGTGGCGCCGATCGCCCGACAAAACCATCCAGCCGGCGCGGTAGCCGCAGGCACGGTAGTTTTTGCTGAGGCCGCCAAAGCTTACGCAGAACACATCCTCGGCCAGCGAGGCGAGGGCAGTATGGCTGTGGCCGTCGAATAGCGTCTTGTCGTAGATCTCGTCGGCGTAGACGATCAGCCCGTGCTCGCGGGCGATCTGCAAGATGCCCTTGAGCAACTCATCCGGATACAGCGCGCCGGTGGGGTTGTTCGGGTTGATGACGACAATGGCACGGGTGTTGTCGGTGATCTTGGCGCGGATATCGTCCAGATCGGGCAGCCAGCCATTGGCTTCGTCGCACAGATAGTGCCGTGCGGTGCCGCCCGACAGCGACACGGCGGCGGTCCACAAGGGGTAGTCGGGCGCCGGCACCAGTACTTCGTCGCCATTGTTGAGCAGGGCGTTCATGCTCAGCAAAATCAGCTCGGATACGCCATTGCCGATATAGATGTCTTCAATACTCACGCCCTTGATGCCCTTTTGCTGGGCGTAGTGCATGACCGCCTTGCGCGCCGGGAAGATGCCCTTGGAGTCGGTGTAACCGGCGGCGTGCGGCAGATTGCGGATCACATCGCTGACAATTTCGTCGGGCGGCTCGAAGCCGAACACCGCCAGATTGCCGATATTCAGCTTGATGATGCGGTGACCGTCGTCCTCCATCTGCTTGGCACGGGCCAGGGCCGGGCCGCGGATTTCGTAACAGACATTGTCGAGCTTCTGGGACTTCTTAACGGGACGCATAGGGCTAAAACCGGCGCTGTACATAGGGGAGCGCTCGATAGTAACAAAGAATCTTGCACTGCAATATTCGCTTTGCTGCCCCGTAAGCGATGGCGCAGGAATATGCCGCGCAGCACCGGGCGGGTTGCCGCCGTCCCTGGGCTGGCGCTGCCGGCGTCAGCGATTGCCGGCCTGTATCTTCCTGAGCCAGCAGGGTAAAATGCGCGCCCCGCTTTACCGGCCGCCGGCCACGCCATCATGAAACTGCATGCCGACGCCCCGTCCCGCCTCAATGTATTCACCGGTTACGGCGATGACCATGTAATGGTCAACCAGCAGCGCCAGCAGGGCAGCCTGATCGTTACCCCCACCGATATCCTGCCCTGGCGGCCGGACGGTTTTGACGAGTTGACCGAGGCCGACTTCGAGAGCCTGCTTGAATTCAAGCCCGAGGTG
>NZ_JAYRLZ010000011.1:6810-37163 GCF_041904975.1 Chitinimonas sp.
CCCTGATGGCGGCCCATGTCGGCATGGACGCCATGGATGTATCGGCCCTGTGCCGTACCTTCAATATCCTGGTGGCGGAAGACCGCCGCGTGATCGCGGCAGTGCTGTTTGCCTGAGCCATTCAAAAAAAGCACTCCGCAGCTGCCTTTGCTGTCTCGCATGGCAAGGGTTTGATTTCCATACCATTCATATCGAGATTTTCCTGTTTGCCAAATGTTGCGCGGCGTTATCGCATCGAGCAGCTAAGGTAATAGGCGGGTGATCTATTGGAGTACCGTTCCATGAAACTGCAAACTTTGATGGCCGTTGCGCTGGTCGGCGCGACTAGCGCACTGGCTTCGGCAGCCGGGCTTAGTGGCGCCGGCTCTACCTTTGCCGAGCCGCTCTACAAGCGCTGGGGCGAGATGTATGCGGCGCAGGATGCTGCCAAGGGCCCGATTGCCTATGAAGGCGTTGGCTCTGGCGAGGGCCTCAATCGCATCCTGGCCAAGAAGGTGGATTTTGGCGCATCGGACGAGCCGCTCAAGCGTAGCGAACTGGAAGAAAAAGGCCTGCGCCAGTTTCCGGTGGCCATGGGTGCCATCGTGCCGGTGGTCAATCTGCCCGGCATACCGGCGGGCGAGCTCAAGCTCAATGCCGACGTACTGGCGAAAATCTACCTTGGCAAGATCAAGCGCTGGAACGAGGCCGATATTCTCAATCTGAACGATGGCCTGCCCAAGAAGGCGCTCGATGTGCCGATCAAGCCGGTATATCGCGCCGACGGTTCGGGCTCAACCTTTGTGTTCAGCTACTACCTTGCCTCGCAATCGCCGGCCTGGAAGAGCGGGCCTGGCATAGCCAAGGAGCTGCGTGGTGTGACTGGTCTCGCCGCCAAGGGCACCGGCGGGGTGGTAGATGCGGTAAAGGCGAATGTCGGCGCCATCGGCTATGTCGACTACGGCCGGGCGATCAAGGACAAGCTCAATATCAGCCAGCTGCCCAATCGGGTCGGCGTGTTCATGAAGGTCAACAACGAGTCGATCCAGGCTGCGGTGAAATATGAGGCCGAGCGCTCGATCTACAGCGACGATGCCGATTTTTATCTGGTGCTGGCCAATAACGACACCTACGGCGGCTGGCCACTTGCTACGGCGACTTTCGTGCTGCTGCCACGCAAGGAAAAAGATATCAACAAGGTGCTCAGCTTCCTGGTCTGGGGCCTGAAAAATGGCGATGCGGTGGCCAAGGAGCTTGGCTATGTGCCGCTGACCGAAACCCTGAAAGTGGCAGTGCGCAAGGCGTGGAGCCAGCAATATGGCTTCAAGCTGTAAAGCCGCTTTCGTCGCGCAAAACGGTTGCTGATGCCGCGCAGACGGTAATTCGTCACACGAGGCATGCGCGGCCATGGCGGCGACGTTAGATTGCCCCCTGCAAAGCTACTTCTCCCTATTCGTACTTTGCCTTCCTGCGCCGGCGAGCAATCGCCGGCGTTTTTTCCATGGCACGGTACAATGCGCACCTTTTCGTGACCCGAAACGCCGCCGCCATGATTGCCTTGCCTTTTGCCCATCTGATCGCCCAACAGGTTGCCAATACCTTGGCCGAGGACATCGGCCGTGCCGACTGGACTGCCATGCTGGTGCCAGCCGCCCGCCAGGGCGAGGCTACCGTGATCGCGCGCGAATCGGCCATCGTATGCGGCCAGGCCTGGTTCAACGAGTGCCTGCGCCAGGTCGACGCCAGCGCGACGGTGGACTGGCAGGTTGCCGAAGGTGATCGGGTAGAGGCCGGCACCGTGCTGTGCAAAGTCGTCGGCCCGGCCCGCGCCTTGCTGACAGCCGAGCGCAGCGCCCTGAATTTTCTGCAGCTCTTGTCAGCGGTGGCCACCGAAACGGCGCGCTATGTGGCTGCGGTTGCCGGCACCCGCGCCCGCATCCACGATACCCGCAAGACCTTGCCGGGCCTGCGGCTGGCGCAGAAATATGCGGTGCGGGTCGGTGGCGGCGACAATCAGCGCATCGGCCTGTACGACGGCATCCTGATCAAGGAAAACCATATCGCCGCCGCCGGTGGCATCACCCCGGCCCTGCAGGCCGCCTTTGCCCTGGCACCGAGGGATGTCACCATCCAGATCGAAGTGGAAAACCTCGCCGAGTTGGCCGAGGCGCTGGCTGCCGGCGCAAGCTCGGTCCTGCTCGACAATATGAGCCTGGCCGATATGCGCGAAGCGGTGCGCCTTGCGGGCGAGCAGGCCGTGCTGGAGGCCAGCGGCGGCGTCGACCTCGCCACCGTGCGCGCCATCGCCGAGACGGGCGTGCAGCGCATCTCCATCGGCAAGCTGACTAAGGATGTGCAGGCGATTGATCTGTCGATGCGGCTGGTGATGTAGTGGCGGGTTGTGCAAGGGTGGTGATTGCAGCGAGTGCGATCACCACGTCGGCCCTGTCGCAGTAGTCTTGCGATTGGCTAGTTGGGACTTGGTGTGGCGTATGGGACTAGCCTTGCGCCGTATCCCACGGCGACTGATTCGACCCGGTACGCAACCTGCGAGCAGCCAGACCACCGCAAGGTATGCGGCGCTGGCCGTAATGTTCAAGCTTTGCGAAAACCCCGCCCCCGCCAAGTTTCAGCTCGGTACGCGCAGTGCGTCCGCACGCAAGCGACTACGAAACGCATCAGGAAAGTTCATGTTTACATCTCAAGCTCGACTCAGCCCCACTACCACTGAGGCAGGTCGATCAGGCCCAGCATTGGCCGAATCCGCTCGCTACTTTACCCACTGCACCATAGCAGCCTTGCGCTGGCTGCTGGCGCTATCCCTGCTTGCCGTCGCCGTGCCGGCTGCGGCGGACACGTTCAAGCCGACGATTGCTGCCGGCTATGGCCATAGTGCAGTAATCCGGCCTGATGGCAGTTTGTGGACTTGGGGCCTGAATAGCTACGGCCAGCTTGGGGATGGCACGACAATTGACAGGTCGGAGCCCCTGCAGGTTGGTAGTGGCTATGCTCAAGTAGCGACGGGGGATCACTACACGGTCGCCATCAAAATCGATGGCAGCCTTTGGGCCTGGGGAGGCAACTACGCTGGGCAACTTGGCGATGGCAGCACAACCTCTCGAGGGACGCCAGCGCAAATCGGCAGCGGTTACGCCCAAGTCGTGGCCGGCGCCGGCCATACGGTTGCTATCAAGACCGATGGCACCTTATGGGCTTGGGGACTCAACTCATCCGGCCAACTTGGCGACGGCAGCTCCACCACCCGACTGAAGCCTGTCCAGGTCGGTAGCGGATATGCAACGATAGCGGCAGGTAGTAACCACACAGTCGCCATCAAAATCGATGGCACCTTATGGGCATGGGGACTCAACTCATCCGGCCAACTTGGCGACGGCAGCTCCACTACGCGATTGAAGCCTGTCCAGGTCGGTAGCGGATATGCAACGATAGCGGCAGGTAGTAACCACACAGTCGCCATCAAAGTCGATGGCAGCTTGTGGGCATGGGGACTTAACGGCGATGGGCAACTCGGCGATGGCAGCACTGCCAAACGCTTGATGGCAGTCCAGATTGGTAGCGGCTATGCCCAAGTCGTGGCTGGCGTCGGCCATACGGTTGCTATCAAAACCGATGGCAGCCTGTGGGAGTGGGGGCTCGGCGATGGCAGCACCAACCGTTTGACGCCAGTTCAGATTGGTAGTGGCTACTCTCAGGTGGCGACTGGTGGCTTCCACTCGGTCGCGATGAAAGTTGATGGCAGCCTGTGGGCTTGGGGCGGTAACAGAGACGGCCAGCTGGGTGATGGCAGAATTTTGCGCCAGACGAGGCCGGTGCGAATCGGTAGTGGCTATGTACAGGTATCGGCCGGAAATTCACACGCAGTCGCCATTAAAACTGATGGCAGCCTGTGGGCATGGGGCGATAACTCATCCGGTCAACTCGGTGACAGCAGCACCACTGATCGATCGAATCCGGTTCAGATCGGTGGCGGCTTTGTTCAAGTATCGGCCGGATATGAGCACACAGTCGCAATAAAAGTCGATGGCAGCCTATGGGCATGGGGATCGAACGGGGATGGGCAGCTCGGCGATGGCGGCACTTCGAATTGCTTGGTGCCGGTACAGATTGGTAGCGGCTATTCTCAGGTAGCGGCAGGTGGCTTCCATACCGTTGCCGTCAAAACCGATGGTACCCTGTGGGCTTGGGGGTATAACTACTACGGCCAGCTTGGGGACGGTGGCAATGCCAAGCGCAAGCGCCCGGTGCTGATTGGAAGTGGCTTTGCCAAGGTGGCTGCTGGCTATGGTCATACGGTTGCCATCAAAACAGACGGTAGCTTGTGGGTATGGGGACTCAACGACTTTGGGCAGCTCGGTGATGGCAGTACCATCGACCGGACGGTGCCGATTCAGATCGGTAGTGGCTATACCCAGGTAGCTGCCGGCGAAAATCACACAGTTGCCATTAAAGCTGATGGAAGTTTATGGGCCTGGGGGAGCAACGAAGTGGGCCAACTCGGCAACGTTAGAGAGCTCAAGCGAACGGCGCCTGTGCAGACTGATAGTGGATATGCCCAGGTGAGGGCTGGTTCTTTTCACACGGTGGCTATTAAAACTGATGGTGGCCTATGGGCGTGGGGAAGTGATTGGTCCGGTCAGCTTGGAGACGGTCGCACTATCAAACGGATGCCTCCGGTGCAGATCGGTAACAACAACTATGCGCAGGTAGCGGCTGGAGACAGTCACACGGTCACTATAAAGACCGATGGCAGCCTGTGGGCGTCGGGGAGTAACTATTCTGGGCAACTGGGGGTTGGCGGCACGCTCCAACGTCTGAGTCCTGGTCAGGTTAACTTTCCTTTTAGCGCCTCAGCCCGCACCAATAGTCCGTTTACTCACGAAACCATGACCGTCAGCCTGTCGCCTGCCAGCGCCGACCAGAGCAAACGGGGGGCCGCGTTTATTGCCGCCCTGTTCAACGGCAGCGCCTATCTTTATGGCCCTGCCGGCTGGGGGTTATACAGCGCTACCGCGCCGCAAGCCTTTCGCGACGGCAGTCTGACCCAAGCTGAGGTGACCGTGCTGAGCGGCGATCTGACTGCATTTGCCGGCACCCAGCTGCTGGTCGGCTATGGCCTGGGCAATAGCGCCAGCGAGAGCTTTGCCGAGATGCTGAGCCAGAAGCGCTATCTGCCCGTTTACACCATCCGCTAGGCTGTCTGAAGGGTGACTTGAGTGCCAAGTCACTCGTCTAATCTAACCGGGGAAGCGAAGGGCAGGTCTGAACGCGAATGGGCTCTGAATAGCTAATTGCCGCCAACCTTGCGCCGCCTTCCACGGCGACCGATTCGACTCAGGCTGCATCTGGCTGTTAGCCAGACCACCGCAACGCATACGGCACTGGCCGTAATGTTCAAGCTTTGCGAAAACCCTGCCCGCGCCAAGGTTTAGCTCGGCGCCCGCTGTGCGTCAGCACGCGACTAAGAAACGCATCAGGAAAGTTCATGTTTACATCTCAAGCTCGACTCAGCCCCACTACCACTGAGGTAGGTCGATCAGGCCCAGCATTGGCCGAATCCACTTGCTACTTTACCCACTGCACCATAGCAGCCTTGCGCTGGCTACTGGCGCTATCCTTGCTCTCTTTTGCCTTGCCCGCAGCTGCGACTACGTTCACGCCCACGATTGCCGCGGGAGATGGTCATGGCGCCATGATTCGACCAGACGGTAGTTTATTGACTTGGGGGTTGAATAATTTCGGCCAGCTTGGTAACGGTACGATTTCCCGATCGGCACCTGTACAGATTGGCAGTGGCTATTCCCAGGTAGCCGCTGGACGGGGCCACACGGTCGCGGTAAAAGCCGATGGCACCTTGTGGGCATGGGGGCAGAATGATAGGGGGCAACTTGGCAATGGAAGCACCGATTTCCGCGTGAGTCCTGTACAGATTGGCGTTGGGTATGCATATGTAGCGGCGGGCAACGATCACACGGTTGCTATTAAAACTGATGGAAGTCTGTGGGCTTGGGGCGATAACTCGTCTGGGCAGCTTGGCGATGGCAGCACAACCGGCCGATTAAGCCCGGAACTGATCGGTGTTGGCTTTGCCCAGGTAGCTACCGGCTTTAACCATACAGTTGCAGTAAAGGTCGATGGAAGTCTGTGGGCATGGGGCAATAACTTTTCTGGACAATTAGGTGATGGCAGCGTCGTCGACCGATTGAAACCGGTGCAAGTTGGTAGTGGCTACGTTCAAGCAGCAACCGGTAAAAAACATTCGGTCGCTGTTAAGACCGATGGGAGCCTCTGGGCGTGGGGACTTAACGTCGATGGCCAAGTTGACGGTGGTTACTACAACCGTTTGAAGCCAGTACAGGTCGGTGTTGGCTATGTCAATGTAGCGGCGGGTGGAAGCCATACGATCGCCGTCAAAATCGATGGCAGTATGTGGGCATGGGGCGATAACTCATCTGGTCAACTCGGCGTCGGCAGTGACTACTATCGTTTAGGCCAGGTTCGAGTCGGTAGCGACTATGCCATGGTGGCTGCTGGCCTCAGCTATACAATCGCTGTTAAAACCGATGGCAGCCTTTGGGCTTGGGGATCTAATTCTTCGGGCGAACTGGGGACGGGTGGGACAGTCACGCGTAGGAGCCCCGGTCAGGTCACATTGCCTTTCAGCGCCGGAGCTAGGGCCACCGGCCCGCTCAGCGAGCAAACCGTGATCGCGAGTCTGATTTCAGCCACCAACGACAAGGGAAGATGGGGAGCTGCATTTATTGCTGCCTTGTTTAATGGCAATACCTATTTGTACGGCGCTACCGGCTGGGGAGTGTTCAATGCCGCATCACCGCACGCATATCGTGACGGCAATGTGGGATCAGCTGATTTCACCGTGCTGAGCGGCGATCTGACCGCTTTCACCGGTGCCCAGCTACTGGTCGGCTATGGCCTTGGTAATGACGCTAGCGAGAGCTTCGCCGAGATGTTGCGCCAAAAGCGCTTTCAGCTGGTCTACACCATTCACTAGTCGGGCGGGCTTGGCCTGCTTGGGCCGGGGCGGCACCAATCATCAAGGAAACCTCGTAGTGGCCGACCATATCCTGAAAAAAATCGACGCCGATGCGCAAAGCCTGCGCGAGCGCCAGCAGGCGATGGCGGCGCTTGTCGCCGAGCAGCTTGCCGACGCCATGGTCCTGCTTGAGCGTTGCTATCTGGAGCGCGGTCTTGCTGTGGAAAAACACGAGGCCAGATTGAACGAGCTGCAGCTGCAGCTCGACCGCGAATGCACCCAGTTCATCGCACTGCATCAGCCCAATGCCGGTGATTTGCGTCAAGCCGTGGCGGCGGGGCGGATTGCTGCTTTGCTGGAGGCGTGTGGCAATGGCGCCTGCCGGATTGCCGAGGCGGGTGGCCGTATTCACAAGATCAGTCGCAAGCAGGTGCCGGCGCTGGCCGGCCTGATGTCGCTATACGCGGAAGTGGCCGCGCTGCTGGCCCAGGCGCGGCAATTGCTGCATACGCGTAGCCGGGAAAACCTGCTGCCGGTGCTGGCTGGCACGTCGGCGATACCGGCTGCCCTGCTTGCGGTGCGACGTTCGCTGTGCGAAGCCATGCCCGAGGCAGGCGGCAAGGCCGAAGCGTTATTCGATGCGCTGCTGGTCGCCCAAACCCTGGCAGACCTGGCAGCCCTGCTTGGCGAGCTGGCGCTGACGGTGTGGTACGAGATCAGCGGCGATGATCTGCGCCATGCCGGTATCGAGCAAATCCGCCGCCGGTTTGATACCGCGCAAGCCTGACTGAGTTGAGCGCTGGCTGTGGCGCTTACGCCAAGTGGCGTCAAGGTTGCGTAGCCGGCGCGCTTAATCTGGAAACCTGCATTGTGCAGCGTGTCTTCCGTCTGCTTATTGGGCGCGGCAGGCAATTCACACGGTTGGCGCGAACTTAGCCGCGACATTCCACCTCTTCGCGGCTAACGCCGCTTCCTCGAAATGGTAAAGGCCGGCTGCCTAGGCCTTGCTCGGTCGGCCGGTTTTCAGCTTTTCCGGCTTGGCCAGGGCCTCGGCAAAGTCGGTATCAGTCATATTGGCCAACGCATGCAGCCCGGCGCGCAGCAATTCGCCCTTTTTTACTTCCAGTCCGGCCAGCAGGGCGCGCTGCTTCAATTGGCCAAACAGCGCGTAGTCCGCTTGCGGAAAGGTAAAACTGTCGCGTACCAAGGGCTTGCTGCCAGATCGTTTGCCCGCCTTGGACTCGGCTGCTGCTGGCGTGTCTGTTTCATCGTCATGCGAACTTGCTGCGGTTTCGCGTTTTTTGCTGTTTGGCATGGGCTTGCCCTTGGCGGTGTTAAACGATATAAACGATTTATACCAATAAGTGTAAATCGACTCATACGCAATGCGCAGAATTTTGGTGGCAAACCCCAAGGGCGGTAGCGGCAAATCTACACTGGCAACCCATCTGGCCAGCTGGTTTGCCCACAAAGATGAACTGGTGTATCTGGGCGATGTGGACCGGCAGCGCTCCAGCCAGAGCTGGATACAGCTGCGGCCCGAACGGTTGCCCCGCGTGCGTTACTGGGAGGTGGGCGACGATGAGCCAGCCGCGCCGCCGTCTGATGCCGATGTGGCCATCATCGATTCGCCGGCCGGCCTTTATGGCAAGCGGCTCAAGCAATTGCTGGCCGAATCGGAACATGTGCTGGTGCCGGTGCCACCGTCCACCTTCGACTTACTGGCCAGCCGCGACTTCTTTGAAGAGCTGGCCGAAACCAAGGCGATGCGCAAGGAGCGGGTAACGGTTGCGGTCGTCGGCATGCGGGTGGACTTTCGCACCCGGGCGGCACAGCAGCTGGCCGAATTCGTCGGCCAGTTCGACTTGCCCCTGCTTGGCTGCATTCGCGATACCCAGCGCTATGTGCGCTGCATCCAGGAGGGCCGCTCGCTGTTCGATCTGCCGCAATCGCAAACCGAACAGGACCGCGCCCAGTGGCAACCGGTGCTGCGCTGGCTGTATCAGCCGCGCTGAGCCTCGATAGGCCTTCGGCCCTTGCTGCTAGCTGGGGGCGAGGGCGACTTGGCATTCAAGGCGCCCTCAGATCACCTAGCGAATGGTGTAGACCGGGTTGTAGCGTCGGGTGTCCAGCATGTCTGCAAAGCTCTCTTTGGCGTTATTGCCACGGCCGTAACCGATATACAGCCTTGCACCCTTTAGGGTGGATAGATCGCCGATTGCGAGGGTGAGGTAGGTGGATGCCAAACTGCCTTCCCGAAAAGCCAGCGGCGCAGTGGTGTCAACGGGGAACCAGCCGGATGTGCCATACAAATACACACGATCGTCAAATGTCCCCGCAATAAACAGGGCGCCCGATTTACCCTCATCGCTCTGAGATACGTACAATTTCATAGCCAGCGATTGTAGTCGGGGGCTCAGGCGCTGGAGGGTGCTGCCATCACCAAGTTGGCCGAAGGTGTTGCTCCCCCAGGTTCTCAGTTCTCGTGGCCAAGGGTCGTATGCAATGCTGTTGGCGACGGCATGATTTCTGCCGGCGGCTATCTGCGCAATGTTACTGCCGATCTGTACTGGCATGGATCGATTGGTGGTAGTGCCGTCGCCGAGCTGGCCGGTGCTATTGAGTCCCCACGCCCATAGGCTGCCATCCGCCTTAAGCGCGACTGTGTAGCCTTCATGGGCTGCCACCTGGGCATAGCCGCTTCCGGTCTGTACAGGCGTAGTGCGAGTGATGGTCGTTCCATCGCCGAGCTGGCCGAACGCGTTACTGCCCCAAGCCCACAAGCTGCCGTCGACCTTGATGGCCAGTGTGTGATCGGCACCGGCAGCCACTTGCGCAAAACCGACACCGATTTGTACAGGCTTGACCTGCTTGGACGCTGAGCCGTCGCCGAGTTGGCCGACGCTGTTATCGCCCCAGGCCCACAGGCTACTATCGTCCTTGATGGCGACGGTGTGGCTGCGGCCGGCCGTGACTTGCACGTAGCCGCTGCCAATTTGCACCGGGCCTAAGCGCCTATTTGAACTGCCATCACCAAGTTGCCCGACCGAGTTGTCACCCCATGTCCATAGACTGGTATCGGATTTGATCGCTGCCGTGTGGTAATACCCACCGGCAATCTGCACGAAGCCACTGCCGATCTGTACCGGCTTTAAATGGCTGGCTGTATTTCCATCCCCGAGCTGAGCGTAGTTATTGTTTCCCCAGCTCCACAGGCTGCCATCGCTTTTGATAGCGATCGTGTGGGCATAACCCATCGCCACCTGAGCATAGCCGCTGCCTACTTGCACCGGCGCAGGCCGATTGACGGTACTACCGTCGCCAAGTTGGCCGTAGCTATTGTCTCCCCATGCCCATAGGCTCCCATCGGCGTTGATAGTGGCGCTATGGCTGCCGCCAGCCGCAATCGTTTTGGGTACCGCGGCAACAGCTGGCACGGTGCTCGCCAATAGTGCCGATATCAGCAATTTGCACGCGGTTTGACGATTCCACCCGATATCACAATTCGATAGCGAACATTCAGGTGTTTTTCGGCCTGGTTGGTCTGCGTGGTTTGTGGCTCGACTTGCCTGTACTTGGTATCTATTCATACTGCATCCTTCTCCTTTTTGGGCGTTCTTTTGCGTTGTCGCGAGTTGCTGTGACGCTTGCTGGATAGGCAGGGGGGCGAGAAACGTTATGTGCTGCATCTAGGAAACTGCCCGCAGTTTAGCCCTTGCAGCTAGCAAGGGGCGGAGGGCGACTTGGCATTCCAGGCGCCCTCAGATCACCTAGCGAATGGTGTAGACCGACTGATAGCGCTTCTGGCTTAACATCTCGGCAAAACTTTCACTGGCGCTATTGCCCAGGCCATAGCCGACCAATACTTGTGCGCCGGTGAAGGCCGTCAGGTCGCCGCTGAGCACGGTGGCATCAGCCGGTGCCAGGTAGCCGTCGCGATAGGCAAGCGGTGCTGCGGCATTGAACTGGACCCAGCCGGAAGGACCGTACAGATAGGTGTTTCCGTTGACCTGGGCGGCGATAAATGCGGCGCCTTGCTTGCTCTGGTCGGGACTCGATGGAGTAAGACTTACAGACAGAACTCGTTTGCTGGGCGGCCCGCTTGCATTTGCCGTGGCAATAAATGAAGTGGGGCCGGTAAACATTACCCGGCCTGGGCTCAATCGCAAAAATTGCCTCGGATATCCTAGGCCAAATGTACTGTATCCCAATCCCCATGCCCACAAGCTGCCGTCATTTTTAATGGCGAAAGTTTGACTTCCGTCGACTGCGACTTGGGCATAGCTGCTACCAATCTGAACGGGTCTCATTCTGCTAGTGGCACTACCATCGCCGAGCTGACCGTTAGAGTTATTACCCCACGCCCACAAACTTCCATCGGTTTTAATGGCGGCGGCGTGGTCAAGGTCAGTCGCTACCTGAATAAAGTCACTACCAATTCTTACCGGAGTTGTTTTGTATGACATGGTGCCAACGCCAAGTTGGTCGTCCCAATTTTCGCCCCATGTCCATAAGCTACCATCGGTTTTTATGGCAGCAGAACTATTACGTCCAGCTGCAATTCGGGAATAACCGCTACCTGTTCGGACTGGGTGCGATTGGCTACTGGTGCTGCCATCGCCGAATTGGCCATTCCAATTGCCTCCCCACGCCCAAGTGCTGCCATCCGACTTGATAGCGATAGCGTGGAATTTTCCGGCAGCTACCTGAGTAAATCCACTGCCAATCAGCACTGGACTAAAACGGTTTATGGAACCTCCATCACCTAGTTCGCCCCACCAATTTTCTCCCCACGCCCATAGATTGCCGTCAGTTCTTATAGCAAATGTGCGATTTTCGCTCGCTACAACATGTGCGAAGTCACTGCCAATTCTTGTTGGTCTAGCGTGGTAGGTGGTACTGCCATCGCCGAGTTGGCCATTAGAGTTATCACCCCATGCCCACAAACTACTGTCGGTTTTAATACCCGCAACGTGTTGACGCCCAGCCGATACCCAAACGAAGTCATTGCCGATTTGCTCTGGCATACCACTGTCATGCTGTTCGGAGCTATTGCAGCGCCGAAAAGACCAAAGGCTGCCATCGGTCTTCAGTGCAAATATTTGGTTGTAGCCAGTTGCAACTTGTGTGTAACCATTGCCAAGTAGTACTGGCATAAGAGATCCTAAGGCCTTGTTATCACCGAGTTGGCCATAACGGTTATCACCCCATGCCCAAATACTTCCGTCTAATTGAATCGCTAATGTGTGGTCGCGGCCAGCTGCGATTTCACTGTAGTTGCTACCTATTCGCACCGGCGCAAGACGGTCGCCCCCGCATCCATCGCCGAGTTGTCCTTTGTCGTTTTTTCCCCAAGTGAAAAGGCTACCATCGGCCTTTACTGCAACTGTGTAGTTGGCCCCGGATGCTACTCGAACAAAATCACTCCCAATCCGAACAGGAATTGCACGGTCGTTTTTACTACCATCGCCGAGTTGTCCGTCATAGTTACTGCCCCATGCCCATAGGCTGCCATCGGATTTGATCGCGACTGTATGCTCGTCGCCTGATGCTACTTGGATATAGTCAGTTCCAATTTGCCTCGGATTCGAACGACTTGAAACGTTCCCGTCGCCCAGTTGACCGGAATAGTTTCGTCCCCAGGTCCACAAACTACGGTCAGCCTTGATTGCTACGGTGTGATAAGCGCCTGCTGAAACTTGGGTATAGTCACTGCCAATCTGTACAGGCTTGGTTCTTTTGGTCTTGCTACCATCGCCGAGCTGGCCGTAGTCGTTTCCTCCCCATGCCCACAAGCTGCCATCGGCTTTGATTGCAACAGTGTGGTTATGTCCAGCGGAAACTTGGACGTAGCTGTCACCGACTTGGAATGGGACATCGCGACTGATAGTACTGCCATCCCCGAGCTGGCCAGCGTCATTGTTTCCCCAAGCCAGCAGGCTGCCATCGTTCTTGATGGCGACTGTGTGATCGTAGCCCGCCGCGACCTGAGTAAATTTTCTGCCAATTTGAACAGGTATCGATCGTTCGATAGTTGTGCCATCACCAAGTTGGCCTTTTGTGTTATCACCCCAGGCCCACAAACTGCCGTCGGCGCGAATTGCGACGCTGTGGCCATAACCAGCAGCAATCGTCGCATTGAACTCAGCCGCTGCTGCCGACATTGCGAACGCCAGCAAGGACAAGGCCAGTAGACAGCGCAAGGAAGCAACGGTGCGCGGGGCCATCGTGAGGGTGAATATGGATGGTACTGAGCATGATCGACCTGCCGCGCATGCAGCGGGACCGGGTCGAGCTTGGGATGTAAGCATGAACTTTCCTAATGGCTTGCGAAATCGCCTGCGCGTTGACGCACAGCGTGCGCCGAATTGATCAATCGGCGGGGGCGCGATTTTCGCAAAGCTTGGGCAATACGGCCAGCGTGATATGTGTGGATACGGCCTGTGCGAAGGATGACGACAACGCGAATAGGCGAGCGGGTCGTTGCAGGCAAGGTTGCGATGCCGACACCGGAAGCACTGCTCTGATAGACCTCGGGCGCGATCTTGTACGCAGCAAACGAAGCGTGAATTGGCGCCTACTGCCCCAGTGTGGCCATCACGCTATCAAGATAACGTTCTGCCGAATCACGCCCCTTGCGCGATTCGCGCAGTGCCATATGCCAGCGCGGCACCATGGCGCGCAGGGCGGCGGCGTCCTGGGCGGCGGCGATGCGCTTGGCGAGGTCGGCGCCCATCAGGCCGAGGTACTGCTCGGTGGTGTTGAGCATGATGATGCGCACGCCTTCCAGACGGGTCTGATCGCCGCTAGGCGTTACAAGCACTTCGGACGCCGATGATGGATGGCTGTCGATCGGATCTGCAGCAGACGGCTGTACTGGCTCGAATTCAGGGGGGGCTGGCGCGGCATTTTCTACGGCCTCTATTGCCTTGCCCGCTGTGCCGCTGGAGAGTGCGGCATCATGGGTGGTGGCAATGAATTCACCGGCCAGCAATTCATTGACGATGCGGATGGTGGTGGCTTCATCGCCAAGGATTTTCAGCAGATTGCGGGCGGGCGTGGCGCCATCGAGCACGATCAGCGCTTGGCGGTGGCGCATGCCGAGGCGATGCGCGCGGGTGGCGACCTCATCGCGGCCCTTGCTGGTTTTGGCGAAATTGAAATCAAGCATGGCAGTCCACCGAAATTGGCTCGCGCGCATGCTAGCGGGTTTGTATTAAGGAACGATGATGGTGGGGCGCCCGAATCGCCGATTCGCATCAGCGTAAGGCGCCGCTCCTGCCTTGCAAGAATCTGCGTTTGCGATTCGAGGGTGATCACGGAGCCGAGGGGCGTCTAGAGTCGAAGGCGAAGGGAACCGCAAGCGCCAGCCTGCCGACATCCCTCTCGATTGCAGGGGCAGTCAGCCTTTCGCCTCACTTGAAAGTTTTCATAAAAGGCATGCCCGTACGCCATTGCCTTCAAACTCAATTCCGAGGAGTGTGATTGCAATAAGGCCAACGCAGATCGACAGGATCGCTGCTCCAAATCTTTGCGATATATGAAGACGCGGAAGTGAGCCGAACAATCCGGCCGCGAGCAAGACTGATAACCAGCCAAGCAGGGCAGCATTGCTCTCAATTTCTAGTGCGCGTTGTGGATCTCCTAAGGCGCCGCCTTTTAGATCACCTGCGCAGCCCGCTAAATAGCTAAACCACATAGAAGCGGCAAAACTCGCCACAATCGAGATGGCCAGAAGAATTCGGACGTTCCAAAGCCGTTCGCGTTTCACATTGGGCCTAACGTGGAGATGTAATTCCGTTACCCGGGAGGCCATCATTTTTTGGCCTCGCTACCGAGCCTTAGTAGTACGCGGATGCCTATAGCAGAATAGTGCGCCGCCAAGATATGCGGCGGGGTAGACAAGTATTTCTGGGCCCATGTGTGAGACGCCTAACGGCGATTCCTAGCGCCGAACCACATCAATCACCCCGCCAACCTGGCGCACATGCTCGATCACCCGGCGCAGTGCCTGGGCGTCGCGGATTTCCAGGGTGAAGCGCATGCGGGCGATCTGGTTGCGTGACTGGGTCTGGGCGGCGGTGACATTGATCTTGTCGCGGGCGAATAGCTCGGAAATATCGCGCAACAGGCTCGGGCGGTCTTGGGCGGTGACTTCGACATCGGCGGCAAACACATGGGCCTGGCCTTTGCGGGCGGCCAGATTGCCCCAGTCGGCGGTGATCAGGCGCTCGGGTGCCTGGGTGCTCAGGCGCCTGAGGGTGGTGCAGTCACTGCGGTGGATGCTGATGCCGCGGCCTCGGGTGACAAAGCCCATCACCGCATCGGGCGGTACCGGTTTGCAGCATTTGGCCAGCAGGGTCATCAGCTTGTCGACGCCCTCGATCAGGATGCCCTCGCCATGGGTGTCGGCCTTGGCGCGCTTGACGATATCGCCGGGCTCGACTGCCACGGCAACCGGCTCCGGCGCCAGGGCGCTGGCCAGTTCGCGCGAGCTGACTTCGTTCTGGCCCAGCGCGGCCAGCAGCTCATCCAGCTTTTTGTAACCAAGGCGCTCGGCGACATCGTCAAGGCTGGGGTGGGTGCCGGCGCGGTGTACTTCGCGGTCGAGTATCGCCCGACCGGCCTCGATGGCGACATCCAGATGCTGCTGGCGGATGTAGTGGCGCACCTTGGTAATGGCGCGATGGCTTTTCAGATAGCCGGAATGCAGCCAGTCGAGGCTGGGTCCGCCTTCCTTGGCTGCGGTGATTTCCACGCACTGGCCGGTTTTCAGCGGGGTGTCCAGGGTGACGATATGGCCGTCCACTTTGGCGCCGCGGCAGCGGTGGCCCAGATCGGTGTGCAGATGGTAGGCAAAGTCGATCGGGGTGGCGCCCTCGGGCAGGGCAATTACCCGGCCGGCCGGCGTCAGGGCATAAACGGTATCGTCGAACACCTCGGCCTTGAAGGCATCGGCCACCGCGCTTTGCTGACTGACATCCTCGCGCCAATCCAGCAGCTGGCGCAGCCAGGCGATTTTTTCCTCGTAGCGGCTGTCGCCCGAGCCGCCTTCCTTGTAGCGCCAGTGCGCCGCCACGCCGTATTCGGCATGTTCATGCATCTCGAAGGTGCGGATCTGGATTTCCAGCGCCTTGTCATGCGGGCCCACCACCACGGTGTGCAGGCTGCGGTAGAAATTGCCCTTGGGGTGGCTGATGTAGTCGTCGAATTCGCCCGGGATCGGCTGCCACAGATTGTGCACCACGCCCAGCGCGGTGTAGCACTCGGGTACCGTATCCACCAGCACCCGGATGGCGCGGATATCGTACAGCTTGGTGAAATCCAGCCGCTTTTGCTGCATCTTCTTGTAGATGCTGTAGATATGCTTGGGCCGGCCCATCAGATCGGCCTTGATGCCTTGCTTGAGCAATTCGCCGCGCAGCAATTCCAGCGACTCGGCGATAAAGTTCTCGCGGTCGATGCGCTTTTCGTCGAGCAGGGTGGCGATCTTCTTGTATAGCGCCGGCTCCTGGAAGCGAAACGCGAGGTCTTCCAGCTCCCATTTGATCTGCCACACGCCCAGGCGGTTGGCCAGCGGCGCAAACAGATCCAGGGTTTCGCGGGCAATCGGCAGGCGTACCGCCTCGTCGCACTTGGCCAGGTAATGCATGGTCTGGGTGCGCCAGGCCAGCTTGATCAGCACCACGCGGATATCTTCCACCATGGCCAGCAGCATCTTGCGTACGGTTTCGATCTGCCGCTCGGCATCGTCATGGCGGCCGGCCTCGACCCGCGCCAGTGCCGACATCTTGCGCACCTTGCCGACGCCTTCCACCAGCTTGGCCACGGCCGGGCCGAAACGGGCGGATATCTGTTCGCTGGCATCAGGCAGGTAATCGGGCGCGCAGAATAGCAAGGTGGCGATCACCGCCTCGGCGCTGAGGCGCAGATCGGCGACGATGCTGGCCGCCGCCACGGCGTGGGTGAACACCGGCTCGTTGATGCGTGCCAGCAGCTTGCCGGCATACAGGGCATTGGCCCATTCCATTGCGAGGGCAATCTGCCCCAGCTCTTCCGGGTTGAATCGGTCGTTCAGGCGGGCCAGCCAGGTCTTGGGATTGGCAGCATCGGCAATGGAAACAGCAAGGGGGCGGGTGGGAGCGACCATGGCGCAATTATGCCATGCGGCGCGTTAGCGCCAAGCCAGGGCCGACTTGCCTGTAATGATTCAAATGAGAATTACTTGCAAGTGCGAATCGTTATCAAATAGAATGCATCCATTCGCTGCCGGTCTCGGTGGTTGCGTCGGGAAGCGCGGGTCCGACCGGCAGGCGAATCAAGGCGGCCATGTTGCGGCATGGCGCTGATCAACCCAGTACGGTTTCCGGCCCCTCGCGGGCCGGCTTTTTTTGCCGGATCGCAGGCAATGCGGTTTGGCGCGCAACACAGCTCGAAGCAAGGATCAAGGCTCATGGCATTCATTACCGGCAAGAAACACAGCCGCAACAACACCCCCGCGTATCCACTGCTGCTCTCAGCCATGGTGCTGAGTATGCCGGCCGCCATGGCGGCGGAGGCTCCCGCAGCACTGCCAACCGTGAAGGTGCAGGGCGATGCCGAGGCACCGGCCTATCTGGCCGACAAAGTCAGCTCCCCCAAGTTTGTCCAGCCCTTGGTCAATACCACCCAGACCATCACGGTGATCAAAGAGGCTTTGATCCGCGAGCAAGGCGCCACCACGCTGACCGAGGCGCTGCGTAACAGCCCCGGCGTCAGTACCTTTATGCTGGGCGAGAACGGCAGCACCAATACCGGCGATAGCGTGTATATGCGCGGCTTTGATAGCTCGAGCAGCATTTTTGTCGATGGTGTGCGCGATCTGGGCGCCATCTCGCGCGACACCTTCAATATCGAGCAGGTGGAAGTGGTGAAGGGGCCGTCGGGCAGCGACAACGGCCGTGGCTCGCCCACCGGCTATATCAATCTGGTGTCGAAGACCGCCAAGCTGGACGATGCGCTATCGGCCTCGCTGATGCTGGGCACCGACCGGCAGCGCCGGGTGAGCGCCGACTGGAATACCCGTTTGCCTGCGATGGATAGCGCAGCATTCCGCCTGAATCTGGTGAAGCAGGACAGCGGCGTGCCGGGGCGCGAGCAGGTACACAATGATCGCTGGGCCATTGCACCTAGCCTCGCATTCGGCCTGGGTGGCCCAAGCCGCGTTTACCTCTCCTACTTGCATGTGAAACAGGACAATGTGCCGGAAGGTGGCGTGCCCACCGTCGGCCTGCCCGGCTACACCAGCCCGGACCCGGCCCGATCATTCATTTCGGCCGCGCCGCGTGTTGATTCGCAGCGTCTTTATGGCCTGGCCAGTGATTACGACCAGGTTGATGCCGATATGTTGACCGCCCGCTTCGAGCTGGATCTGGCGCGTGGTGTAACGGTGCGCAATACCAGCCGCTTCGGTCAGACCGATCAGCAATACCTGATCACCGGCTTCAGCGTGACGGCGGCCAATCTGACCACCCCGCAGCCCGCCAACCCGGCTGGCTGGCAATTGGCGCGCACCCTGCGCCAGACCAAGGATCAGCGCAACCAGATCCTGGCCAACCAGACCAATATCACGGCCGATGTGAAGACCGGCACCATCAAGCACCAGCTCAGTGCCGGCATCGAGCTGATCCACGAAAAGCAGCGCAGCTATGGCTACGATGGCTTGGGCACCGTGGCGGCCACCAGCCTGTATGCGCCCGATGCAAACGCGGCGCTCAGCGGCTACCGGCCGGTGCGCAATGGCGTGTACAGCCAGGGTGTGACCAATACCCAGGCAGCCTATCTGTTCGATACCCTGACCTTGAGCGAGGCCTGGCTGCTCAATGCCGGCCTGCGACTTGATCACTACCAGACTGATCTTGCCGGTGTCGCCAAGTCCACCCTGAGCAGCCACCCGGGCTTGCCGGTAAACACCCTGGTGCCGCTTGCGCTCAGTGCATCGGACAATCTGAAAAGCTGGAAGCTCGGTGCCGTATTCAAGCCGGCCGCCAATGGCAGCGTGTATGTAGATCTGGCTACCTCGCTGCAACCACCGGGTGGCGCTAACCTGACTCTGAGCACCGCACTAAATAGCGCCGCCAACCCGATCTATCAGCCGCAAAAAGCGCAGACCTATGAGCTGGGTAGCAAGTGGGAGCTGCTCGACAAGCGCTTGTCGCTCAATGCCGCACTGTATCGCACCAATATCAGCAATGAGGTGGAGCAGGACCCGACCGATGCCACCCGCTACTACCAGACCGGCAAGAAGCGGGTGCAGGGGCTGGAGCTGGCGGTGTCCGGTGCGCTGAGCCGTGATTGGTCCATCAATGCCGGCTATGCGCTGACCGATACCAAGCTGCTGTCCGGCAAACCGGTCGGGGCAGATGCCGGCAGTAGCGGTCTCAATTACACGCCGCGCCATGCCTTTACCACATGGACTACCTATCAGCCCCTGCCGGGCCTCACGGTGGGCGGTGGCGCCCGTTATGTCGGCAAGCTGCAGCGCGGCAGCGATGGTGCGATCGGTACACCCAAGTACACCGACGGCTACTGGGTTGCCGATGCGATGGCCGCTTACGAGGTAAGCAAGCATGCCACGGTGCAGCTTAATATCTACAACCTGGCCGACAAGTCCTATGTTGCCGCCATCAACAAGAGCGGCTACCGCTACCAGCCCGGCGCACCGCGCTCGGCCCAGCTGACTGCCAATCTGTACTATTGATCCTTCAATCCAACGAGCGGCCAGCCATCGCCCTGCCATTTGCTTTGCTGGCGCGATGGCTGGCCGCTGTGGGGAATTGCCGATGTTGCTTCATATTCCCGGCGTGTTAAGCGGCGACGAAGTCGCACGCTTTCGCGCCGAACTACACGCTGCCGACTGGGTTGACGGCCGCGAAACCGTCGGGCCGCAGGGGGCTCGCGTCAAACATAATCGCCAGCTGCCCAGCGACTCGCCCCTGGCTGAACGCCTGGGCCGGCAGATCCTGGCGGCCCTGGGCCAGCATCCGCTCTATGTGGCGGCGGCATTGCCCTTGCGCAGCGTGCCGCCCTTGTTCAACCGCTATGCTGGCGGCGAGCACTATGGCGACCATATCGATGGCGGTATTCGTGCCTTGCCCGCTGGCGGCATGCTGCGCACCGATCTGTCATCCACCCTGTTTCTGAGCGAGCCGCATGAGTACGACGGCGGCGAGCTGGTGGTATCCGACACTTATGGCGTGCACGAGGTCAAATTGCCGGCTGGCGATTTGATTCTCTATCCGGCGTCCAGCGTGCATCGGGTGGAGCCGGTCAGCGGTGGCGAGCGGTTGTGTGCTTTCTTCTGGACGCAAAGCATGGTGCGCAATGACCAGCAGCGCACTATGCTGTTCGAGCTCGATACCCAGGTACAGGCCTTGCGCCGCCAGCTGGGTGACAGCCCGGAAGTGGTGAGCCTGACCGGTCACTATCACAATCTGTTACGTATGTGGAGCGAGCTATGATCGCCAGTCTTACCGCCAGCAATCACACCGGCTTTGTGCCTGACTCCCTGCGCAAGGGCAGCTTTCTCAAGTGGCTGAAGCGGGTACATGCCTGGCTCGGACTGTGGGGGGCCTTGCTCGGCCTGTTGTTCGGCGTGTCGGGCTTTTTGCTCAATCACCGGGCGCAAATGAAGATCAATGCCTCGGTGCCGGTTGAATCAACGGTACAGGTGAATCTGCCCGAAGAAGCACGTCGCGATCCCAAGGCATTTGCGCAGTGGTTTGCCGACTACACCGGCATCCACGAGCAGCCACGCAGCCGGGTTCAGCCAAGCAAGGCGGTGCTGTGGAACGGCCAGAAGCTGCAAAAACCGGCCGAGTGGTCGGTCAGCTTTTCCCGGCCTGACTATGGCTTGCAAGCCAGCTTCAGCGTCGGCAATACCCAAGCCGAGGTGCGCCGGGTCGAGCATAACCTCTGGGGCATGCTCAACAATCTTCATAAGGGCGTAGGGTTGGGCACCGCCTGGATATTGCTGGTGGATACGCTGGCCGGTGCCTTGCTGGTGCTGTGCCTGAGTGGCTTTTTGCTGTGGTCGAAGCTGCATGGGCCACGCTTGCTGGCGCTTGGGCTGATGAGCGGCGCGGTCAGCTGGGCTGCCTGGGCGTTATTGATGTGATTTGGCAGCAGGCAAATCGGCCTCGGCCAGCCAGCGGGCGATAAGGCCCTTTTGCTGCAAGGCGGCGAGGCCGGCATTGAAGCGCCTGACCAACTGCTTGGCATGCGGGTGGCGCTGGCTGATCAGCACGCCCAGCTCTTCAATCGACAGTGGGGATGGGGTGATGGCGATATGCTCCTGCCAGTGGTCGTACATGGCTTCCTGCAGCAGATAGATACCAACCAGCCGGTCGGCGGGGTAGGCGTCGATGCGGTTATTGAGCAGGGCGCGCAGCGCATCGCGGTCGCTACCGGTTTTCAAGGGCGCTATGCCGCTCGCTTGGGCCAGCGCAATAAAGCCGGGGATCACTTCATAGTCATAGCCATTGGGATAGGCGAGCCGGTAGCCCTTGACCGGGGCTTTGCCATCCAGCGGTTTTTCGCGGCGATGAAATAGCACCACCTGGCTGGTGACCACCGGCTGGGTTGCCAGAAATTCCTGCTGGTCTGCCCGCTGACCGCCCCACAGGATGGCGCCATCGAGCTTGCCCTGGCGGGCCATCTCCAGACCGCGCTTCCACGACAGGTATTGATACTCGACCACGATATCGGCCTCGGCAAAGGCTGCGCTGATAATGTGCGCCCCGAGACCACCGCCGGGCAATGCTTCGCCGGCATAGGGCGGCCATTCTCCGCTGGCCAGGCGCAAGCGTTCCTGCGCATGGGCGCAAAGCAATAGCAGGGCCAGTAGACAGCATCGCAGGCAGTACATGGCGGGTTTCCGGGTGAGCTTTCACCATAGACCGTTCCATGATTTGCCTTCCCGGCAATTGCCGGGCGCTGGTATGCAGGCAAGTAACAATCTGATGGGTATGTCTCCCGGCGAGCACCGCACGCTCTATCGGCATTTCCGGTATTTGATGCTGCGTATCTGTCACCCTATCGCAGGCCGGTGGGCTTTGTTGCAGTGCGGGATCATGATCGGACCTGTCAGTCCAACGCACCAACGAGCGAGGAGTACCACCATGAACCAGATTGCCGCCAAGGTTTTCGAGCCTGTTCTCGTATTGCTGGTCAGCAGCCTGTTCAGCCTTTCCGTGCTGGTAGCCCTGAATGAGCAGCCGGCAGCATCAAGTCCGGCGCCGGCCAGCCTGGCATCGGCCAGCGCCAGTCAGCCGGCCAACCGCGCATAAGTCGTGGCTGGCAGCCAAACGCTGGCCGATGTGCCTCTGGCTGGTGGCCGCAAGGCGTGGCTCAGACCGCGCTGGCAACGGTGAAGCGACGACGGCGTTGCTGGCCTTGTTCCGCTTCATCGAGTACGGCTACCGCCAGGTCGGCCACCGAAATGCCGGCCGGTGCCGTGCCATCCATCAGTAGTTGGTCGCTGCCAAGGCGATACTTTCCGCTGCGCACACCCGGGGCGAGCAGGGCTGGCGGCGATACAAAGGTCCAGTCCAGCGCGGTTTCTTGCTGCAGGCGGCGCAAGGCTTCGCGCGCACCGAGCGCGCCCTCCTTGTACTCGGCCGGAAAGTCGGGCGTATCCACCAGTTGCAGGCCGGGCGCCACATACAGGCTGCCTGCGCCACCAATCTCGATCAGCCGGGCGATGCCTGCCTGTTTGCTGCCGGCCACGATGGCATCATGACCTTTCAGAAACAAGGCCTGGATGTCGGCCTTGTCCCAGCCCGGATTGAAGGCGCTGATCAGGATGTCTTGCCCCGCCAAAGCGGCTGCTATTTGGGCCGGGTCGTAGACATCGGCCTGTTTCACGGTAAGGCCGTTTGCTGGCGCAATCTTTGTCGTATCGCGGCTCAGCACGGTGACTTCATGACCACGTTGCAGGGCTTCGGCGAGCAGGGCGCTGCCAACAAAGCCGGTGGCACCGATCAGGGCGATTTTCATGATGAATTCCTTTTTGATGATTTGGACTGGCAAACAGCTTCGTTTGCGATGTCCGCATAGTGCGCTTTCAGATTGAATTGAAAAACAAGCTAATCAATAATTGACTGTTTACAAATCAAGAACAATATCGTGCCTGCTGCCGACTTGAACCGCCTGAGCCTGTTTGCCACCGTGGTTGACTGTGGTGGCTTTACCGCCGCAGCCGCACAGCTGGGCATGGCCAAATCGCAGATCAGCCAGCAGATCAGCCGGCTGGAAGCGCAACTGGGGGTGACGCTATTGCTGCGCACCACCCGCAAGGTGGTGCCGACCGAGGCGGGATTGGCGCTGCATGCCGAGATCGTGCCGGCCTTGCAGGCACTGAGTGTGGCGACGGCCAGTCTCGGGGCCGACCAAGGCAGGCTGGAAGGGCGTTTGCGGCTTACCGCGCCGGCCGACTATGCCACCGGCCCCTTGGCTGGCCATCTGGCGCGCTTTGCCATGGAACATCCGGCGCTGGAACTGGAGCTGATTGCCACCGACAAGGTGCTGGATCTGGTCGGTGAGGGAATAGACCTGGCCATACGCGCCGGCTTTTTGCGCGATTCCTCGATGCGCGCCCAGCGCCTTGACCAGTTTGCCCAGCTGGCGGTGGTGGCACCGGCCTTATGGCAAAAGGCCGGCTGCCCGACCCGGCCCGAGGCGCTGCAAGGCGCGCCGTGGGTGGCGCTGACCGTGCTCCCGTCCCCCCTGGCCTGGCGGTTTAGCCATGATGCAGACGAGCAGCATTGTGCAATCAAGGCGCGCTCGGTGTTTCGCGCCAATAGCGCCAATGTGGCACGAGAATGTGCGCGCAGCGGCCTGGGTTGGACCGTACTGCCCGACTATATGGTGGCCGACGATATCGCCAGCGGCCGCTTGCTGACGCCATTGCAAGGCTGGTCGCTGCCGATTGGCGGCGTATATGCCGTCTACCCCGCTTCCCGTTTTCTGCCGGCCAAGGTCAGGCGATTGATCGGCTTTCTGAAAGCGGTATTCGAAGTTGAGCCGCCTTAAGAAAAACTTAGTGTTTTCTTAAGCACCATTTAGCAAAGCGCTTTTGCGGCGGGCCGTAAGCTTCGTTCCATCAGATCGCTGCTTGGCGATCGCATCGAACAGGAGCGCAATGTGATTACCCCGGCCGCACGCCATGATCTCTATGTGTACTTCCATAAGGCGCTAAGAGCCTATATGGGTCATGTGCTGATGGATATCGGCCGGACCGACTGGCGCGATGCGGAAGATCGCAGCCAGCAGCTGGAGGCGGTGCGCGAATTGCTGCTGGTGTGCCGCAATCATATCGCTCAGCAAAATCGCTATATCCACCCGGCCATGGAAGCACGCCAGCCGGGCTCCACCCGCCTTGCCGCCGATGAACATACCGGCCAGCTGTTTGCCATCGATGCCCTGGCCTTGCTGGCCGACCTGGTCGAGCGGGTTCCGGCGCCAGAGCGCAGCCAGGCGGGGCAGCGCCTGTATCGCGAACTGGCGGTGTTTGTGGCTGATTGCTTCGAGCATATGGCGGTTGAGGAATCCGAACACAATGAGGTGCTGTGGGCGCACTACAGCGATGCGGAATTGCGCGCCATCGAGCGCGAGATGGTTTCCGAGGCGCCGGCCGGGCAAACGCCGGTGCTGCTGGACTGGATGCTGCCGCACCTGAATCCGGCCGAGCGGGCCGACATGCTTGGTGATATGCGCCAGGTTGCCCCCAACGACGTGTTCGAGCGGGTGATGGGTCGCTTGCGCGGCCAGTTGCCGAGCAAGGATTGGGGAAAGCTCACCACCGCTCTGGGTGCCGTCACCGGCTGAACGCTTGCAACGCTATCTCGTCTGCCGGGTTCCCCTGACCGGGTGGGCAGGTCGGTATCGTAGGAATGGGGTTTCGATACCGCGTTTCATGGCCGCTATGCGGCCATTTTTTTAGAGAGACATGATATGAAAAACCGCCTGAAAAATCGTTTGCTTATCGCCAGCATCCCCGTGGCCGCAGTGGCCGCCGGCCTGGTATTGCATGGTCGGGCTGCTGCGCTGGCAGCCGTCGCACTGGGTACGGCCCTGCTGTTGACCAGTGCCGTGCTGATGATTAGCGCACGGCGAGATCGGCACTGAGTGACTCATTCTCGACATCGACCAGGCGATACGGCTGCTCAAGGCGCAGCCGCAAGCGCCCGCGCCCGAGTTTTTCCAGCCCCAGCCACGAGCAGCGTTCACTCAGGCGCCGCTGCAACAGCAAGAGGCGCGTTTCGAGGTTGTCACCGATTTCCGGCAAGCGCAGGCGCGGATCGAGGCGTAACTCCCGGTTGCTGAAGTCGGTGCGTCCCAGCTGCTGATAGTCATTGAGCAGCAGCCACAGCACAGCACCCGCTACGCCCTTGACCAGATAATCGTCCCCGATGAATACGCTTTGCGTGGTGGCAAAGTAGCGGATTTCCACCGCACTGCCCTGGCTGACTACCTGGTTTGGCGGCAAGAGATCGGGTAGTGCGATATCGACCGGGCGCAGCAGCGGGCGCATCACCATGCCGAGGATGGCGCCGATGGCGCTCAGGGCATCTTCGTCATGGTGGCTGAAGCGTCGTGCCTGCCGGCTTTCTACATACAACACGCCAGCGAGCCAGTCGCCCGCGCGAATCGGTACCGCCAGCTGGCTTTGCGGGGCCGGCAGGCCGGGCAGGGGAATCTCCGGGTCGCGGCTGCTGCCGGCCTGCGCGTTGGCAGCAAGGCCGGCGCTATATCGGCAGGAAAAATGCACCGGGCTGAGAAAACGGGCGGCCGCGCCGATAATGCCATCGCCCATCATCACCTCGGAGCCAACCCCGGAAACCGGATAGCCGCGACTGGCAACGGTATACAGCCAGCGCCCCGATTCATCGCTGAACAGGATCATCGCTTGCTCGACGGCCAGCATATCGGCCAGGGTGTCGAGGGTCAGGTCCAGTACCTGGGCCAGATCCTCGGTATTGGCCAGGGCATCGCTCAGATGGCGCAGTGCGCGCAAGCCGCTGCCGGGCGCGATGTCGCTGGCAAGCGGGCTGCCGGGCAGTGCCTCGGCGTGATCAAGGTGGTAAATGTCGGCCGCCGCCAGCATGGCTTGCCCTCGCCCCTGGCTGGTGCTGATGGCGTTGTGCCGCGCCCGCAGAGCCGCCACTACCGGCCCATCGCATTGCTGTCCGCTCAGGCTCAGTGTCAGGCGGTAGCGCGCAGCCGTGTGTGGATGCAGCAGCAGGGCACTGAGTCGGCCTGGTGCATCGGCTTGTGCGGGCAGGGCCAGATGGTGTTGATCGACAAAGTGCAGGCGCGCTTGCCGGATGGTGATTGCGCCTTGCCCGCCAAGGCTGGCGAGTTGCGCCGGCAAAAGCAGGCAAGCGCGCAAGGTGTCGATGGGTATCATGCGCTCAGCTCAGCGCAGGCAAGCTGCTCGATGTCGGACACACGTAACTGGACCAGCTGCAACTCGTCAGCCGTAAAACTGGTCAGCGCATACCCAAAACGGGTGGAATAGCCGTGCATCAACCATTCCGCTGCGATGGCTTCGCGTTGCGCTTGGACAGTTTGCAGTGCGTCGGCAGGTAGCGGGATCAACATGGCGCCGCGTGACTGCAATTGCAGCTGGCTGGCATCGTGCAGATTGACGCCGAAAAGCGCGACATGGCCATGGACGGCGATATCATCGAGTGCCGATCCAGCCTGGCTGTGCGCCAGATAAACCTGCAGGTCTTGGCCGTCAGGCGCCAGCCCGCAAGCCAGCGCTGGTGCCAGATTGACGCTGCCATCCTGCGTGCGCGTAGCAAGGCTCAGGCTGTGGCAGCCATCCAGCAAGGCAATGATTTCCGCAGCATTCGGTTCACTCGACATGGCGCGGATGATAACCAGTGTGCCGTTCTAGGTACAGGCGCGGCTCTGGCGGGTGTGCAGGTCCGGGCTCTGGCGACACTTTGCCGGCGGATCGTGTTGCGTCGGAAAACCGCCGAGTGCAAGGCGTTGCAGCCGCAGCCTAGTCATTTACATCAATGTGCGAAAACGCCGCAAACAGCCCTGTTTCGACGAAACCCGCGGGGCCGTGCCGATTTTTGCGGCAAGACTGCGTTGTCATGTGCTGACAATGGCCCGCCATGCTGCGCTCGTTTCGCCTCGCTGTGCCGCAAATACCGATCGGGCGCGACCGTCGACAAAACGTCAACCGAGCCTAGCGCAAGCGCCCCTCTTTCCAGGCCTGCAGTAGCTTGTCGTATTCGATGGTTTCGCCCGGCGGCTTTTCATTGGCCAGCTTCGGCCGCGGTGCGCCGGGCTGCTTGAACCACAGGCCGGGATCGCGCCTTTGATTGAGCCTGGGCGGGCATACCGTCATCTTGCCCTCGCGCGCGATGCTGTCCATGGTTTGATCCATATCCTCGGCTAGGCCATCCAGGGCGGCTTGTGGCGTTTTTTCGCCGCGATTGGCCTGCATCATGTGTTTGACCCATAGGGGCGCCATGCGTGGATAGTCGGGCACATTGACGCCGGTCGGCGTCCAGGCAATGCGTGCCGGGCTGCGGTAGAACTCGACGAAGCCACCGAGTTTGGGGGCGATCTTGCTCATCGCCTCGGCATTGATATCGGATTCGCGTATCGGCGTGAGGCCCACCAGGGTCTTTTTCAGCGAGGTGCTATGCGCCACGGTGAATTGGGCATACAGCCATGCGGCCTTGCGCCGCGCCAGGGGCGTCGCCTTGAGCATGGTCCAGGCGCCGGCGTCCTGATAGCCCAGCTTCATGCCCTCTTCCCAATACGGGCCGTGCGGGCTGGGGGCAAAGCGCCATTTCGGCGTGCCGTCCTTGTTGTTGATTGGCAGCCCCGACTTATGCAGCGCTTCGGTAATGGCGGTGTAGACAAAGATCGCCTGTGCCACATTGCCTTTCTGCAGATAGCTGCCCATATCGCCAAATGCCAGCTGGCGCGCTTCTGGCGGGGCAAATCTGCGATTCCATTCCAGATATTTGTTCAGGGCGAATACCGCCGCCGGCCCGTTCAGGTCGCCACCGCGCGCCACGCTGGCGCCGGCCGGGTTGCAGCCTTCCACCCGCAAACCCCAGTCATCCACCGGTTTGCCGTTGGGTATGCCCTTGTCGCCGGCACCGGCCATCGACAACCAGGCATCGGAAAAGCGCCAGCCCAGCGAGGCCTCGTTGGCGGCATAGTCCAGATGCCCATAAACGCGCTGACCGTCGATTTCCTTGACCTCATTGCTGAAGAACTCGGCAATGTCCTCATAGGCCGACCAGTTGATCGGCACACCCAGCGCATAGCCGTATTTCTGGCGGAAACGCTGCTTCAGATCGGGGCGGCTGAACCAGTCCTGGCGAAACCAGTACAGATTGGCAAATTGCTGATCCGGCAGCTGATACAGCTTGCCATCCGGCCCGGTGCCGAAGCTGCGGCCGATAAAGTCATGCAGGTCCAGTGTCGGCAGGGTGACGTCGCGACCTTCTTCGCTCATGAAGTCAGACAGCGGTACGGTCAGGCCGTAGCGAAAGTGGGCGCCGATCGAGTCGGTATCGTTGATGAACAGGTCATAGCGCTCCTTGCCTTGGAACATCTGCCCGACCATGGCATCGACATTCACGGCTTCGTGGCGGGTATCGTGGATCACCTTGATGCCGGTGATCTGGTAGAACGCCTTGGCCATGACATCGCGCTCGTAGCGATGGGTGGTGATGTCTTCGGATGACACCCGCACCGTCATGCCGCGGTAGGGTTTGGCGGCGTCGATGAACCAGCGCATTTCCTCCAGCTGTTGCGCATAGCTGAGGGTGCTGGGAGTGAATTTCTGTTTCAGCCAGCGCTCGGCTGCCGCCAGATCGGCACGGGCAAGCAGCGACGCCAGGGCGAAGCAGGCAAGGGCGGGGTAGGCAAAAGCGGGTCTGCTCATGGTGGCGTGCCTGCTTGGGTGTGGGTGTCGGCGCTATTGGCGGCAGACAATTCCGGTTCGATACGCAGGGTGAAGAAGAAGGTGGCGCCCTTGTCGGGCTCGGCTTCGGCCCAGATGCGCCCGGCATGACGCTGCACCACCCGCTGCACCGAGGCGAGGCCCACACCGATGCCATCGAAGTCGCTGGCGCTGTGCAGTCGCTGGAATGGCGCGAACAGCTTGTCGGCATAGCGCGCGTCAAAGCCGGCGCCATTGTCGCGGACAAAAAACACCGGGCCGTCTTCGGCAAACAGGCGTCCGAATTCGATGCGCGCCTGCTCCCGTCTGGCACTGTATTTCCAGGCATTGCCCAGCAGGTTTTGCATAGCGGAGCGCAGCAATTCTTCATCGCCCCAGGCATATAGCCAGCCCTCGATATCGACCTCGACCGTTCGTGCCGGCTGGCCCGCCTGCAGATCATCGACGATGCCACGGGCCAGCGCCGACAGGTCCACCAGTTTCGGTTGCAGCTCGGCGCGGGTCACCTTGGCCAGATTGAGCATGGCATCGATCAGGCTGCCCATGCGCTGGGCGGCGGCGCGGATGCGGCCCATATAGCCACGGGCGATATCATCGAGGCGATCACCATAGTCTTCTTCCAGCATATGGCTGAAGCCATCGATGCTGCGCAAGGGCGCCCGCAGATCATGCGATACCGAATAGCTGAATGCGCGCAGCTCGTTGTTGGCGGCGGCCAGATCGGCGGTACGCTGCGCCACCCTTTGTTCCAGCGACTCGCGATACTGGTCCAGCTCGATTTCATTCGCCTTGCGCGCACTGACGTCCTGCACCAGCAGGATGAAATAGCCGGCCGTGCCGCCCGGTTTGCGGTAGAGCGACGCAGTAACCGTGCACCACAGCAGGCTGCCATCGCTGCGGCGTAGCTGGCAGTCGGTCTCGAATACATCGATTTCGCCTTGCAGCAGGGCGTGCCGCGCTTCACGCAGGCGCTCGCGGTCTTCTTCCAGGGCAATATCGAAGATGGTTTGCCGGGTAAAAGCCTCGGGCGGCTGGTTCAGCAGCAGGCATAGTTTGTTGTTGGCGCGCAGCCAGTGGCCGTCGTCGATGCACAGATGGCCCATGCCCACTGCAGCCTGCTCGAACAAGGCGCGGTACTCCAGCTCATTGGCACCCAGCTCGTTCAGTTGCTGCTGGATGGAGCGACGCATCTCATTGAAGCTGCCCGACAGCTGCGCCACTTCGTCCCGGCCTCGCTCCGGTAGCTGCAGCGTGTAATTGCCAGCGGCAATGGCGCGGCTGGAGCGGGCGAGACTGGCCAGTCGGTTGGTCAGCCAATAGGCGCTGAGCCCGAGCAGGATCAGCGAGGCAAATACCACGAAGCCGGCAATCAGCAAGCCT
>NZ_JAYRLZ010000264.1:0-5869 GCF_041904975.1 Chitinimonas sp.
CCCGCGCGTCATTGCCGTATCGACCTATGGCACCGGCAATGCCGAAGTGCTGGCCGTGCCAGCGCCCGACCACAGCCAGCTCAAGTTGGGCAAATGGTCGTTCGAGGCTAACAAGCTGGCGGTGAAGAAGGGCTGCATCGGTGACGGCGCCTGGCTGATCACCCCGCCGGCACCGCGCGAGGCTTACCGGGTGTTCTGCGACAATGGCCGCGCCTTTACCGCCATGTGCGACTCGTTCCAGTGCCTAGAAGACAAGTAGGCAACACGCTCGCAGCGAATCGAGGTATCAATCGCCGGTCCCGGCCACGCCGGGACTGGTGCGACGGTGAATACGTCGTTGCTTCCACATGGTTCTCACCCACTTCTTCCGCCGCGAAGCAATCGCATTGTCGGCGCACTGGTGGATTCGTTGCAGGCCTTGCTGAAAAAAAGCCCGTCGCGTTGCGACGGGCTTTTCATATCGGGCAGCCAGTTATCCGGCCCGGCGTATTGCCGACAGTAGCGAGCCTCAGCGAATGGCGCGCATCGCGCTGATCAAGCCGTCGCGCACTTCATAGATCACGATCAGGCTGGTGTCGCCCACCAATGGGTGGCCGGTGACGAATTCATGATCGATCACCACATTGCCATGCACCATGCGCTGGGTGACGGTGGCATGCACGGTGCTGCCGGCAAACAGAATTTGCGCGTAGCGCTCGCGTATCAATGCCTTGCCGCGCAGCCGCTCGCTGTCGGGAAAGTCGTACAGGGTGAAATCCTCGCTGAAAAACGCGAGAAAGGCATCGAGATCGTGGGCGTTGTAGGCATCTAACTGGCCCTGTGCCAGTTCCTGCGGGCTCATGCTGCACCTGCCGTCGCAATCAGTCCGCGCTTGGCCAGCATCGGCGCCACCTGCGGGTCGCGGCCACGGAACTGGCGGAAGGCCTGGGCCGGCTCCAGCGTGTTGCCGGCGCTGTAAACATAGCGGTACAGCCGCTCGGCCACGGCGGAGTCGAACGGGTCTCCGGCTTCGCGGAAGGCGTCGTAGCCATCGGCGTCCAGCACCTCGGCCCACATATACACATAGTAGCCAGCGGCGTAGTAAGGGCCGGCGAACAGATGACCGAAATGCGATAGATAGTGGCGCTGGCCGATATCGGCCGGCACGCCGAGGCGCTGGCACTGTTCGGCCTCGAAGGCGGCGATATCGACCGGCGTGCCATTGGGCAAGGAGTGCAGGGCCATATCGATCAAGGCCGGCGCCACATACTGGACGGTGGCCCAGGCCTGGTTGAAGCGGCGCGCCGCCTTCAGCTTGGCCAGCAAGGCCGCCGGCATCGGCTCGCCGCTCTGGTAATGGCGGGCATGGCGCGCCAGCACCTGCTCTTCTTCCGCCCAGTTCTCGAAGATTTGCGAGGGCAACTCGACATAGTCGCGCAGCACCTGGGTGCCCGCCAGTTTCTCGTAGCGCACATTGGACAACATGCCGTGCAGGCCATGGCCGAACTCGTGGAACAAGGTGCGTACATCGTCAAAGCTCAACAGGGTGGTGTCGGCCTTGGCGAAGTTGTTGTTATTGATGACGATGGGCAGCACGCCCTCGCGCTGGCTGCGGAAGATGCTCATCCAGGCGCCGCTGCGCTTGCTGGGCCGGGCGAAATTGTCGCCAATGAATAGCGCCAGCAGCTTGCCATGGCGGCTTACTTCCCAGATACGCGCATCGGCATGGTAGAGCGCAATATCGTGGCGCTCGACAAAGCTCAGGCCGAACAGGCGATGGGCGCAGTCGAACATGGCAGCGATCATATTGTCGAGGCTGAAGTAGGGCTTGAGCTCGGCATCGTCGAGGTCGTAACGCTGCTGGCGTACCTTTTCGGCCAGATAGCGCCAGTCCCAGGCGGCGATCGAGGTGGATTCACCCAGATTGCGTGCCGCCTCTACCAGCAGGCTGCGATCGGCCGCCGCCTTTTGCAGGGCCGGCTGCCAGGCTTGCTCCAGCAGGTCCAAAACAGCGGCCGACGTACCGGCCATACGGTCCACCAGCTCATAGTCGGCATAGCTGGCATAGCCATGCAGGGCGGCTTGCTCCTGGCGCAGCGCAATGATCTGTGCGGCCAGCGGGCGATTATCGTGCGCGCCGGCATGGGCACCGCGCGCCATCCGTTCACGCCAAACCGTCTCGCGCAGATCTCGACGTGAGGAAAAGGTCATGAATGGCTCGGCCAGCGAGGGCGACAGGGTGATGACATGGCTGCCGGCGGGCAGACCGCGTGCCGCAGCGGCACTGCGAGCGGCAGCGCGCACGAATTCCGGCAAACCGGCCAAGTCGGCCTCGGTTTTCAGCTCCAGCGCAAAGGCCGCCTCATCGTGCAGGGTGTTCTGGCTAAAGCGGGTGGAAAGCTCGGCCAGCTGCTGCATGATCTCGCCGTAGCGCGCCTTGGCGACCGGATCGAGCTTGGCGCCAGCGCGGACGAAGTCCAGATGCACGCGCTCCAATAGGCGCAGCTGCTCGGCATCGAGGCCCAGCGCAGCACGCTCGGCATGCAGGACATCGATACGGGCAAACAGGGCGGCATGCAGATAGACCTTGCTGTCATGCGCGGCCAGTATCGGCGCCATTTCCAACTCGACCGCCTGCAAGGCCGGCGAGGTGTCGGAGGCGGTCAGATTGTCCAGCAGCAGGGTAATGCGCTTGAGCTGGGCACCGGCACAATCGAGTGGCACCAGGGTATTGGCAAAACTCGGCGGCTCGGTCTGATCGGCAATGGCATCAAGCTCGGCCAGATGTGCCGCCATGGCGACGGTGAAGGCCGGCTCAAAGTGTTCAGGGCGCACCGCGTCGAACGGCGGCAAGCCATGCGGGGTGTGCCAGTCACACAGCAGGGGATTGGCATCGTGGCTCAGAGAGGCAGTCATCACGGCATTCCGTCAGCGAAAACCGTCGATTATAGGCGCATCCCCGCGCCGATATGGGCAAGGCGTTGTTGGCACTGGCCTTGCAGCACGATAGCGTGCACCTCGCCAGCCTTGCGTTTTGGCCTGCAGCCATTACCCTTGCGCCTTTGTCGCCTTCTGCACTGCCCATGTCACCGATCAAGCTCGCCATCATCCGCCAGAAATACAACCCTTCCGGTGGGGCCGAGCGCTTTGTCAGCCGCGCCATTGCTGCCCTGGCCGGCTCGGTCGATGTCACCCTGATCACCCGGCAGTGGGAGGCGCATGCTGGTTACCAGAGCCTCACCGTCAATCCGTTCTACCTTGGCAGCGTGTGGCGCGAGTGGAGCTTTGCCCGCGCGGTCAAACGCGCCGTGGCGGCCAGTGATTTTGACCTGGTGCAATCGCACGAACGCATAGCCGCCTGCGATCTCTATCGTGCCGGCGATGGCGTGCACCGCGAATGGCTGGTGCAGCGGCGACGCCAGCTCGGGCCGCTGAAGCGCCTCGGCTTGTGGCTGAATCCGCAGCACCACTATGCACTGGCAGCCGAGAAAGCCTTGTTCACCAGCCCACGCCTGCGTGCGGTGATCTGCAATTCGCGCATGGTGGCCGATGAGCTCAAGCGTTGGTTTGCCCTGCCCGACAGCATGCTGCAGGTGATCTATAGCGGCATTGATGCCGAGGCGTTTCATCCGGACAAGGCGCGGCTACAGCGCACGCCCTTACGCCAGCAGCTCGGCATTGCTGCCGATGCGGCGGTGCTGGTCTATGTGGGCTCCGGCTTCGAGCGCAAGGGGGTGGCGACCTGCCTGCAGGCCTTGGCCCAGGCCGGCGGCGACACCCAGCTGGTGGTGGTGGGCCATGACAAGCGCGCCAGCCGTTACCGACGGCTGGCAGCAAGATTTGGTTTGAGCGGCCGGGTGCATTTCGTCGGCGCCCAGCGCAATGTGCTCGACTGGTATGGCATGGCCGATGCGCTATTCCTGCCCACCCTATACGACCCGTTCCCGAATGTGGCACTGGAAGCGTTTGCCTGTGGCCTGCCGGTGCTGACCAGCGATAAATCCGGCGCAGCCGAATTCGTGCGCGAGGGCGAAAACGGCTTTGTGCGCGACGCCCTCGATGCCACCGGCTTTGCCCGCCTGATTGCCACTCGGACCACGGCCGCCGATTGGGCCTGCATGGCAGCAGCCGCCCGTGCCACCATCCTGCCCTACTCCCCTGCCGCCATGGCCGAGCAGCTGACCGCGCTTTATGCACGGCTGCTGGCCGAAAAAACGCAAGCGACACCGGTATGAACGATATTCCGCCCCGCCCCGAACCGCCTATCCCGCCCGATGATGGCCTGTGCTGCAATAGCGGCTGCGAGCTCTGCGTATGGGACTATTACAACCAGGAACTGGCGGACTACCGCCGTGCCTTGGCGCAATGGCAGGCGCAGTATGGTGAGCCGCCGGCTCCCGGCTCTGATCAGCCCTAAAATCCGGCTTTTTCCGCATCCGGCATATAGTCGGCCACCGCGCCGACATACAGTTGCTGCTTGCCGCTGAGCGGCCCGGTATAGAACACCTTGCAATCGTTGACCGCCAGGGTGGCATCGCTGCCCGGGTAATAGCGCTGCGTCAGACCGGCACGCACCTCGGTCTGCTGCCGCGCCGGGGCAAACAGGCTGGGGAACTGCTGCTCGGCCCAGTCGAACAGCCGGTCCAGCTGCGGTTTGCTCGCCGTGCCAGCAACAATATTCCAGCTGCTGCTCGACTGGTGCGGGTCGAACAAGACAGGGCTGCGATCGCTGACCGTGAGGGTAATGGTATGGCTGCCTTCGCCCAGGGCCCGATCCAGCTTGGCGTAAGCACCATGGGCCAGTTGATCGCTTTGCACCAGCTTGCCATCGACCGACCAGCTGACCGCCAGCGTGCTGCCATCGGGACCGGCCAGCTGCGCCTGATAGCGCTGGCAGTCGCCGGCATTGATGGTTTTGCCCGCCTGCGGGCTGCTGCTACCGGGCTCGATATTGCTGATACCCGCCTTGGGCAGCCCCCAGCCACCCTGGTACAGGCGCAGCACAAAGGCTTCGGCATCGACATGGCAGAACCAGCCATGGGTAAAGGAGCGCATGATGCCGTCGTAGCATTGACGGTACATGCCACTGCTCTGGTAGCGCGCCCCCAGCCACAAGCCGGCGCCGCGCGGATCGGCCAGCTCGCCCACGCTGGGCAAAGCCGGGTTGCCGCTGAACCAGCGCCGCCATTTGATCGCGGCCGGGTCGGTCTGGTCGGTGACATTGGCCTCGCAAGTGCGGGTGGAGCCCGGCGCATCGCTGCACGCCGGGTAGCCCGGATAGGCCGAGCTGTATTCATCGGCCAGCCGGGTAAACGAATGACCGAATTCATGCTGGATCAGCTGGGTGGCAGCCTTGTTCAGCGTGGCCACCGCCAGCGAACCACCAGCGCCGCCATATTCGGTGTCGTTGATCAATACGAAGATATGGTCCCAATCTGGTGCGGCTGCCGCCGCCGCCAACACCTTGCTGCTGTCGACCGTCACCAGGCGGCGGATACCGCTGGTACAAAAATGCCCGCCAAAGGCGGTATTGCGCACCACCGCCGGCTCGGACGGTGTTTCGGCACAGGCCGGCTTGCTGGCGCCACTTTCAGCTGAAGCGGTGAACAGCGAGGAAATCTTGATCAGGTTGCGATAGTCCTTGTATGGCGAAATGCTCAGAAAGCGCTCGGCCATATCGGCGGCATCCTGCTGGAACTTGGCCTGCTCGCTAGCGGTGTAGCCATCGCCCATGATCAGGATATCGAGCCGGTTGGCAGAGGCACCGGTGTCAAGCAGCTGAGTCGGGCTTGCGCTGGCCTGCTCGCGTACCGGCAAGCTGGACAGGTTCAGGGACAAGGCCGGCTTGTCATCGAGACGCCGCATGGCGCTGGCTATCTGTAGCTGGCCA
>NZ_JAYRLZ010000265.1:0-5832 GCF_041904975.1 Chitinimonas sp.
CACTCGGCATTACCGTGCTGTGCAATCTGCACCAGATCGACCATGCCCGCGCCTTTGCCGACCGGATTGTCGGCATGGCGCAGGGCCGCATCGTCTTCGATACACCGGCCAGCGCCTTGTCCGACGCCGATTTGCGGCTGATCTACACCACGCCGGCCACCAGCGCCGATTCCGCCGACAGCCCGAACCTGGCGGCAGCCAGCGGCCTGGCATGGGGAGCAAGTCAATGAAACGCGATAAATATCTGTGGACGGTCGCCCTGCCCGACTCGCCACGCGGCTGGAGCCAGCTGCTGGCCCTGCTGGTATTGGGCAGCCTGTTGCTGCGCTGGAGCGCCGAGGGCGCGCAACTGAGCTGGGGTGAGCTGGCTGCCGGTCTGCCGCAGATCGGCGACTTTATCAGCCGCTCCTTCCCGCCCGACTGGTCCATCGCCAAGCGCCTAGTCGCGCCCAGCCTCGAAACGGTGCAGATCGCCATCTGGGGCACCTTGCTGGCAGTGCTGCCGGCCATTCCGCTGTCCTTCATGGCGGCACGCAATCTGCATGGCAATGCCTGGCTATACCAGGCAACCCGGCAGCTGCTCAACACCATACGCAGCGTGAATGAGCTGATCCTGGCCCTGGTGTTTGTCTCGGCGGTCGGCCTTGGCCCGTTTCCCGGCGTGTTGGCGCTGGCGGTACACGGTGCCGGCATGCTCGGCAAATTCTTTGCCGAAGCGATCGAGGAGATCGACAACGGCCCGCTGGAAGCGCTGCGCGCCACCGGCGCCCGCCCCTTGCAGGTGATTGCCTTTGGCGTGTTGCCGCAGGTGATTACCGCCTGGATCGCCGCCCTGCTCTACCGCTTCGAAGTGAATCTGCGCTCGGCCACCGTGCTGGGCATGGTTGGCGCCGGCGGCCTGGGTTTCGAGCTGGTCAGCAGCCTCAAGCTGTTCAAGTATCAGGAAACCGCCACCTGCATCCTGGTGATCACCGCCATGGTGGTGATGGCTGATCTGCTATCGAGCCAGCTCCGGCGCTATATCCAGCAAGGCAAGGCCGGCTGAAGCGGCCTGCCTGATTGAACTGCGGACACGCCGTCCGGCGTGTCCCCCCTACGCACCGGCCGGCCCGAAACGGGCCGGCAGCCAGGACACTCCCCCATGTGGCACTACTACAACCCCGTATCGATATACGCAGGGCCGGGCGCGCTCGCCCAGCTTTCCAGCTTGCTCGGCCAGCGCCGCGCCATTGTGCTGGCCTTCCCGGAGGCACGCTCGCTCGGCCTCGTGGCCCGCATCGAAGCCTTGATTGGCGATCGCCTGCTGGCCGTTGAAACCGATATCCAGCCCAATCCGGATATCCGCTGGCTGGCCCCGCTGTATGAGCGGCTGTGGCGCGAAGCCGGCGCGGCGGAATGCATCATCGCCATCGGCGGCGGCAGTACGCTGGACTGCGCCAAGGCCATGCTGGGCGCCGACAACGATGGCCGCTTTGCCAGCTTGCTGGAAAGCCTGACCCAAGGCGCGGCGTTTGAGCCAAGCCGGCGCCGCGCGCTGATCGCCATTCCCACCACCGCCGGCACCGGCAGCGAAGTCACCCCCTGGGCCACCCTGTGGGATCAGGCCAATGGCCGTAAATACTCGCTGCATCAGCGCTGGACCTGGCCGGAAGCGGCGCTGATCGACGCCGAATTGATGCGCAGCCTGCCGGCCGGCCCTACCCTGGCCAGCGGTCTGGACGCGCTATCGCATGCGCTGGAGGCGCTGTGGAATATCCACCGCAATCCGCTATCGAGCAGCCTGGCGGTCAGCGCCGCCCGCGACATTCTCGCCAGCCTGCCGGCCCTGATGGCAGAGCTGGACAATACCGCGCTACGCCAGCAACTCGCGCTGGCCGCCCTGAAGGCCGGGCTGGCGTTTTCCAACACCCGCACCGCGCTGGCGCATTCGCTTTCCTACGACATCACCCTCAGCACCGGCCTCGCCCATGGCTTGGCCTGCTCGTTCAGCCTGCCACGCATCATGGCGCTGGCATTTGGCCAGGACCTTGAACTGGATCAGCAGCTGCTCCGCATTTTCGATGCGCGAAACCCAAGCGAGGCGGTAACGCGGCTGAGCCGCTTCCTCGAAGGCTTGGGCGTCAGCACCGACCCGGCGCACTACGGCATTGCCGAAAGCGACTGGTCACACCGGCTATCGAAGGCCCTCGATGGCCCACGCGGCCGCAACTTCATCGCAGCGGGGCAGACAGCCGCCTGCGTGAACCCGCAGCCAGCCTGCTGATCATGGCCCGCCCCTTCCCGATCAACTCGCACCGCGCTGCCGATTCACGGCAGCCCCTAAGGTTTCGCGCTGCGGCGCCCGACTGGAGCATTTCGCATGACCACCACTACCCCATCCAGCCCGATCGCGGCTGTCATCTTTGACTGGGCCGGCACCCTGGTTGATTTCGGCTCGCTGGCGCCGACGCAGATCTTTGTCGATGCCTTTGCCAGCTTCGGCATTGAGGTGACACTGGCTCAGGCGCGCGGCCCGATGGGCCTGTCCAAGCGCGACCATATCCGCAGCCTGCTGGCCGAGCCGGCCATCGCCGGCCAGTGGCAGGCACGCTTTGGCCAGCCGGCCGACGAGGCCGATATCGACGCGCTCTACCAGCGCTTTATGCCAATGCAGATCGCCAAGGTCGGCGAATACTCGCAGCCGATTGCCGGCGCCACCACCACCCTGGGCTGGCTACGCCAGCGCGGGATCAAGGTTGGCTCCTGCTCCGGCTATCCGCGCCAGGTAATGGATGTGCTGCTGCCGCAGGCCGCCCGCGCCGGCATCGCACCGGACTGCGTGATTGCCGGCGACGAGCTGCCTGCTGGCGGCCGACCCGGCCCCTATATGGCGCTAGCCAATGTGCTGGCACTGGCGGCCGGCGACGTACGCCGCTGCGTCAAGGTGGATGACACCGCACCCGGCATCGAGGAAGGCCGCCGTGCCGGCATGTGGTGCGTCGGTGTCAGCTTGTCGGGCAATGAGGTCGGCCTCGAAGCCGCCGCCCTGCAAGCACTGCCTGCATCCGAGCGCGCCGCACTGCGCAGCACGGCCGAAGCGCGCTTGCGCGCAGCAGGCGCCCACTACCTGATCGACTCGGTAGCCGAATTGCCTGCGGTACTGGCGCACATCGAGCAGGCGATACGCGATGGCCTGCACCCCTGAATGGCCGCAGGGCTGAATCCGGCATTACGCGAACGGGCAACTCCCGCGCAGCGGCGCGGGAAACGCTCGCTCGCCAGCGCCAGCTTTATTTGCGCAGCATGATGCCGTACACATAAGCCAGCAGCAGGGCGAAGCCGCATAGCGGGGTAGCCAGCCATAGATAGTTCCAGGCGCTGGCGCCAAGCCAATAAGCGCGCACCACCATGGCGGCGCCGACCAGGGCCGATGCCGGCACTGCTATGGTTGCACCAGTCAGGATCGCGCTATCCAGCCGACTCAGCGTGCGGCCATTGACCAGGCCACCACCGAGAAAAGCCAGCGCCATGAACAAGCAGGCAGACAGACCGCAGGCCAGCAGGCAGGCGACCATCACGCCGATCAAAGACATTGCCACACCTTTATGGGAACGACCCTATAGTAAGCAGCATTCGCCCTGCACCTACAATCACACAGTCGATTGTAAGCATAATGTCAGGATGCGATATATCATCGCCCCCCTTCCCCGAACGAGTGACCCGCCATGACCCCTGCCCACCACCGCGAACAGCTGAACAATATGCTCTGCGAGGCAGCTGAAATCGAGCACTCGCTGATGTGTACCTATCTGTACGCCGCCTTCTCGGTCAAGCAATCCACCGCCGAGGACCTGAGCGAGGAAGAATTCGCCGCCGTGCAGCGCTGGCGCCGCGAGATCATCGCGGTGGCGGTGGATGAGATGCTGCATCTGTCGCTGGTCAGCAATCTGATCGCCTGCATCGGCGAGCGGCCGCACTACCGGCGCTTCAATTTCCCGATCAGCAGCGGCCTGTTTCCGGCCGATGTGGCGGTGGCACTGGCGCCGCTCGATATGGCCACGCTGGATCACTTTGTCTACCTGGAGCGCCCGCACAGCGTAGAGGAGCGCGATGCCGCCCGCTACGAGAAGTCCAGCTTCAAGCGGGTACTGCCAACCGGTCGCCTGATGGCGTTTTCCGATGACTACACCACGGTAGGCGAGCTGTATCAGTGCATTCTCGACAGCTTCCGCTACCTGGTGAACGAATACGGCGAGGAGGCGGTATTCGTCGGGCGCGGCGACACCCAGCTGAGCATGCGCGAATTCGCCCTGGATGGCTTGCACCCGGTGCTGAACCTGGCTGATGTCGAAAGCGTGATCAATCGCATTGTCTCGCAAGGCGAAGGCTCGACCGAATCGGTGGCTGGCTCGCACTACGGCCGCTTTTGCGCCATCCGCCAGGAATGGCGTGCCTTTGAAGCAGCGCGGCCGGATTTCCGCCCGGCCCGCCCGGTGGCCGAAAACCCGATCATGCGCTCTCAAGTGGCCGCCGGGGCGCGCGTGCATATCGTGGCCGAACCGGCCGCCAGCCTGCTCGATCTGGGCAATGCCTGCTACGGCCTGATGCTGCGCTTGTTGGGCCTGATGAACGACCGCTGGCTGGTGCAGGCACAGATACGCCCGGCAGTGGCGCGGCAAAGCCTGACCATGATGCATGCGGTGACTGAAATCGCCACCTTGCTGACCGGCCTGCCGGCCAACCCGGAGCACCCAGGCGTGAATGCCGGCCTGACCTTTACCGTGTCGCGGGCGGCGCTATCGTTTGTCGACCCGGCCAGCGCCTGCTCGGTGCTGGGCGAGCGCAATGCCGCCATTGCCGAGCGTCTGCAACGCTTCGCTGCCGACTTCCCTTCGCTGCAAGCGCTGGCCGACACCCTGAACGGTTTTGCCAGCGCCTGGCGCGACTGGGGTGCCGCCCTGCACGGCGCAGGCGAGACCGTTGCGCCGCTGCCGGCTGCGGTCGCCCCCAGCCAGCCCGCGGCAGCGCCGGCACCGGCGTCCGGCAAGGTGGAAACCGCCCATTGCGACGCCGCCACGGTCAGCTTTGACCATGGCCGCTGCATCCATGCCCGCCAGTGCGTAATGGGCGAGCCGGGCGTGTTTGTGGCAAACAAACCCGGCGAATGGATTTACCCGGCCGAAGCCAGCGCCGAGCGCCTGGTGCGTATCGCCATTGCCTGCCCTAGCGGCGCGATCCAGGTAACGCGCCACGACGGCGGCGACGATGAAACCGCCCCCTTGGTCAACCAGATCCGGGTACGCGAAAACGGCCCGCTGGCGGTGCATGGCGAATTGAATACCGCCGGCAATAGCGACGGCTATCGCGCTACCCTGTGCCGCTGCGGGCAAAGCCAGAACAAGCCCTACTGCGATGGCAGCCATGGGCCGGCCGGTTTCACCGCCAGCGGCGAGCCCGCCACCCGGCCATCGGAGCCGCTGCCGGTACGCAATGGCATGCTGCAGCTGCGGCCACAGAAGAACGGCCCCTTGCTGGTACTGGGCAATACCGAGATTCTTAGCGGCACCGGCCGCACGGTGGACCGGCTCAGCGAAACCCGCCTGTGCCGCTGCGGGCAGAGCAAGAACAAGCCGTTCTGCGACAACTCGCATCTGGCCGCCGGCTTCGTCGCCGACGGCGAATAGGCGCCGAGCCAGTGTCTACAGGTTTTGCATTTTGCGGCCGATTGCCAGTCAAGACCTGATACCCGAACACCTGTAGACACTGAGAGCACCGAGACCACAGAGCACACAGAGAAAACCGGTTTGGGTCTGGGATTTCTCAGTGTGCTCTGTGTGCTCCCCGGTCTCTGTG
>NZ_JAYRLZ010000266.1:0-5828 GCF_041904975.1 Chitinimonas sp.
ATGCGGATTTACCCTTGCGCCTGGCTGAACTGGCCGAGACTTGGCCTGCGGCCACGCTGCTGCGCGATGATGGCCGCATGGCGCAGCTGGCGCAGCGCCTGTTCGCGCAATACCGGCAGCCCGAGCCGGTGCATGTGTTTGTCAAGGGGACGCAGTTCCAGATCAAGGTGTGGGAGGCGCTACTGCAGATTCCGGCCGGGCAGCTCAATAGCTATGGCGAACTGGCTGCGCGCGTCGGGCGCCCCGGCGCGGCGCGTGCAGTGGGTAGCGCGGTGGGTGCCAATCCGATCGGGCTGTTGATTCCCTGCCATCGCGTGATCCGTGGCGATGGTGCGCTGGGTGGCTACCGTTGGGGTGAAACGCGCAAGCAAGCCCTGATCGCTCTGGAGTTGGCGCAGGCTTAGGAAAGCACCGAACCAATCGAGTTTTGCCAGCCCGGCATGTCCCGCAAAGCCCACGGCGTAGCAGGGAGCGGAAGAGCGGTTGATCGTGCATGAGTGCATACCATGCATTGCTGTGTCGCTCTGGTTAGTGGGCCGGCGCACGGTCACACTGCGCTATTGATACAGGGTGAGGCGATGATGAAACCGAAAGATCTCGCAGAGTTGACGCTATTGGCCGCCATCTGGGGCGCGTCCTTCTTGTTTATCCGTCTGGCAGCCGCTGAATTTGGCGCAGCGCCGCTGATGCTGGTCCGGGTTGGCGGGGCAAGCCTGCTACTGCTGCCGATACTGGCATGGCGCGGCGAGGCGGCGGCACTGCTTGGAAACTGGCGGCAGCTCTTGGTGGTGGGGCTATGCAATTCAGCCTTGCCCTTCTATTTGTACGCTTGGGCAGCGGTTTGGCTGTCGGCAGGCTTTGAGGCGGTCATCAATGCCAGCACGCCCTTGTGGACATCGGTGGTGGCCTACGCCTGGCTGGGACAGCGCCTGCCACGTTTGCAGGCAGCCGGCCTGTTGCTCGGTTTTGTCGGGGTGGCGGTGTTGGTTTGGGGCAAGGTCAGCCTCGCAGCCGGTGGTGATGGCCTCGCTGTGCTGGCCGCAATGGCGGCGCCGATTGCCTATGGCATTGCCGCCAACTACACCCGCCAGTATCTACCGCAGCGTTCCCCGCTGCTGGTGGCGACCGGAAGTCAGCTCGGCGCCACCCTGATCTTGCTGCCGCTGGCATGCTGGCAGTGGCCGGCACGGCTACCCTCGAGTACGGCCTGGATCGCCGCGCTGCTACTGGCCTCGCTTTGCACGGCGCTGGCGTATTTGCTGTTTTTCCGGCTGCTGTCGCGCAATGGTCCGAGCAAGGCGGTATCGGTCACCTTCTTGATCCCGGTATTTGCCATTGTCTGGGGCAATCTGTTTCTTGGCGAAGTGCTGTCCATGCGCATGGCGCTGGGCGGCATCATCATCGTGCTGGGCACGGTGCTGGCACTGGGCCTGTGGCCACGGCCTCGGGCCGCTGCTGCCGTGGCGTGAGGGCAGGCGCGGCAGCCGCTGCACCACCCGCCCTGCGCCGATGTGGGATTGATCCGACACGCGGAGCGGGGCGAGGTGGCGTTTTTACACCGGATATACGGGAAAACCTACCGTCTGTAAGGTGAGTTTGGAGATATGCACCTGTGATGATCCGGTGAGATTAGCATCGCCTGATGGGGATAGGCGCAACAGGCTAGCGCAGCAGCCCCGCAACGCACTGCAGGCCTTCTGAGCCAGCAGCCAGGCGCCACCCGGGTGGCATTGCATCGGCGGTCGGAGGAACAGCATGATCCAGCGACGCATCCGTTTGGGTGAAATCGCAGTCGGGCATCCCTTACCCTGGAATGTTTACACCGACAAAGGCGTGCTGCTGATGGCCGAAGGGGCGCGCATCCAGTCGGCTGATCAACTGGATCGCCTGCTGGAAATCGGTCTGTATATCGAGTCAACCCTTACCTGGCATCAACCGCCGCAATCGGCGCTCCAGCATGTGCTGCATGCCTGCTACCGCTTGGCGGTGTTGTTCAAGCAACCGGAGCAGGTGCCTGATTTTCCAGCCGAGGTGCTGGCGATTGCCGGGCTGATCGAAGAGGCGCTGTCGCAAGACAGCGGTGTGGTGATGGCCACTGTGGTTTTGCGCCGTGGCGGGCGCTATGCGGTACGCCATGGGGTGAATGCCGCCTGTGTGGTGGCGTGCGTGCTGCAGGCGATGGGCCCGACCGGCCCCGGCAAGCTATCGGTTTTGGCCGCTGCGCTGACCATGAATATCGGAGTGCTGGAACTGCAGGATGCGCTGGCTCGCCAGATCGAGCCCTTGACGCCGTCGCAGCGTGCCCGTATCGAGCGCCATCCGCTGGAGAGCGAAGAGCGCCTGCGCAATCTCGGCGTACGCGATGAATTGTGGCTGCGCGCCGTGCGCGAACATCACGAGGCGGTGGATGGCAGCGGCTACCCGGTCCGGCTCAAGGGTTCGCGGGTGTCGCAGGCGGCGCAACTGCTCGGTCTGGCCGATCTGTTCTGCGCACGGGTCAGCGAGCGCGGCTATCGGCGGGCCGATAGCGCCAAGATCGTGTTGCGCGACATCCTGATCGAGCGCGGTCGTCACTTCGATACCTCGTTGGCGGCCTACTTTATCAAGGCGCTGGGGGTGTATCCGATCGGCACCGCTGTGCAGCTCTCCGATGGCAGCAAGGGAGTGGTGAGCGGCCGCACCGAGCGCGTGGACGCGCCCTGGGTACATGCCCTGGTGGCGGCTGATGGCGACCCGCTGATGCCGCCGATCCGCTACGACACCAATGATCCACGCCATGCGATCGTCGATACCCTGTGCACCGCCGACTTGGGCGTGCAGATCGATATGGAGTCGATCTGGGGTGAAGGTGCTTCCGACTTCCGCCTCGGACATTTCGACCCGCAGCTGCGGGCGGTGGATTTTTCGGTCTGACGCAACGGCCCTGGCAGGCAATCCGTAGCGCCGCCCGATTGCTGCGATCAGGGCAAAGCAGCTTTGCACCGGCCCTACTCGCCGCGTGCTGGTCGAACGGCTACCATCCGGGCGTTCCAGCCTTCCTTTTTCCGGACCTCCATGTTGCAGCAGTTGCGCCAGCGGCTCGACCGCGTCGGCCGGCCTTTTTCCAGTCTCCTGTTCAGCGATGCCCTGATGCTGCTGGCCATCATGGTCGGCCATATCGCCATGCCTTGGTGGGTGGCGCATCGTGGCGGCGCGGCGCATCTGGCGATCTTTGCGGTGGTGGGCGCGGTTGCGTCGGTGTTGACCATGCTATTGCTGTCCCCCTTGGGTGATCGGCATGCCAAGGGCAATCTGATCAGCGTCAGCCTGCTGGTTTTGGCCGGCCAGGCCTTGCTGTTGGCGCTGCTGGCGTCGCTTGACCTGTACCACTTGCCGCTGATCCTGTTGCTGCAGGTATTGGGCGCTGCCGCCACCGCGGTAATGACGCCGGCTTCCCTGAGCATCGTGGCCGAGTTGGTCAGCAGCGAGCGTATTGCCGATGCCTTGGCACTGAAAAAAAGCGCACAGGCAATTGGACGCTTGATCGGTCCGGTGCTGGGTGGCGCCCTGCTGGCCGCCGCTGGCACGGCGCCGGCGTTATGGTTGCACTGTGCGCTCTTGCTGGGCGCGGCACTGCTGGCACGGCGAATTCCACGGCAGGCGCGGCCACCGGGCGATCAGAAAAGTGCGTCCTGGCTTAGCGAGTTGCGCATGGGGGTACTAGTGAAGTGGAAGATCCCACTGGAGCGTGGCTGGACCTTGGTCAACTTCGTGGTGTGCATTTGCTTTATGCCCGCTGTGGGCATGTTGCTGCCGCTCAAGGTGCAGTCGCTGCATCTGTCGGCCGCCTGGCTGGGCGCCTGCGAAGCGGCGTTGTCGGTGGGCCTGCTGGCAGGCGCCCTGGGTATTTCGGCCCAGATTGCCCACCATATCGGCCGCTATCCGGCGCGCCTTGGTGGCTTGCTGGTACAGGGCGCGGCGCTGGCACTGGCCGGCTGGCTGAGCCAGCCGCACATACTGGTGCTGATGTTCTTCGTCGTGGGCGTGGGTTTATCCCTGGTGCAATTGGTCGGCCAGACGCACCGGCTGCTGGCGATTCCCGATGACTACCGTGGGCGCATGACTGCGGTGAACATGATGACCATCCAGGTCGCCAACAGCCTGGGCCCGGCCCTGGCTGGGATTGCCCTGCTGCATTTTGGCGTTGCCGAGGTGTATATGGCGGCCGGTATCGGCGTGTTGTTGTGTACGGCTGGCTATTTGCTGGTGCCTGGTTATGCGCAGTTTCTTGCGCTGGATCATGATGCGGTCAGTAACTGGTACGGCCGTAATTATCCGGAGCTATTCCAGCAGCCCGGCATACAGCGAGGCGGGCAGGGGTTGAGCGAATAGCCCGCACGGCTTGACGCGGTCGTGGCGGGCCATGCCCATGATGGCGGCGCGGATAACGGGCCGGTGGCCCCTCGCGTATTTGGCAAACTGCTTCTTACTTCAATCTTCTTACTTCAAATGGCTGGCAAAAAAGTCCAGCACGCGCTGCATGGCATCCTCACGTGCCTGTGGATTGGGTGCGATGGTCACGCCGGCTCCGGCATTGACGCCATTGGGCACCTCTTTGCGTACCCGCTTTTCCTTGAGCGCCGGATTGTCGAAATCGTGATAGCTATCGGGATAGGTAACGATCTGCATCGGCTCGCCGCGCGCCTTGACTGCCTCGGCCAGGGCCTTGCACGGCGCGGCAGGGGTCCAGTCATCTGACTCGCCGATCAGCAATAATAGCGGTGCATAGGGGTGGAAGGCGTCGGCATGCTCGGCGCGCTTGCTGCAGCCGGGGTAGAAGGATGCGGCTGCCTGAAAGCCCTTGCCGGACTCGGGCCTGTGGCTGATGGTGTCGAGGGTGACGCCACCGCCATGCGACCAGCCCAGTACAGCGATCTGCTCGGCCTTGATATCTTTTTGCCCACGCAGATAGGCCAGGGCGGCATAGGCATCGCCGCGCCGGTCGGATTCCTTCAGCGAGCGCTCGGAAAACTTGATGGTGCAGATCTGCTTGAGGCCGCGTGCGCTGAAGCTATCGAGCATCAGGGCGGTGTAACCATGCTTGGCGAGGAACTCGCCCCACATCAGATGACGTGGATTGAGAGTTTCGCCATCCTTGGCATAGGCACCACCGCAGCCGTGCAGCATGACCACCGCCGGATGCGGCTCGCTGCCCTCGGCCGCAAACAGAAAGCCGGTCAGCGGCGCTGCGGCGCTGGAAATACCGGCAGTGGGAATGCTGATGCGTACCGGCGTAGCGGCCAGTGCGAACTGGCTGGCAAGTGTCAGCGCAAGTATCAGGGCATGGCGAAGGGTCATGGTGGCTTTCTGAGCGGAAGATTGGTCGGCCCGCCAGTGCGGGCGCGCAAGCCTACGGCACGCCGATGTCACGCTTGTGAGCAAACAACGTCAAATTGTTAAACATCTGGCAGATGTAAACCGCAAAGCCATACCGGATTGCACGCGCTCAGCAAAAGCGAGCGTGGCAATCCGCGTCGTCGGTCGATCATGCCTCAGGTCATGGTTGAGGAAGTAGGCTGATACAGCCAGTGCCATGGCTCATAGATATAGCCGGCGGCATTGTCGCGTGGTAGCGACATGACAAAGCCAAAGCGCGCGGCATTGTGGCTCAGCCAGGCAAAGCCGACGCTATGCTCGAACGATTCTTCCAGCACGGCGCTATCCGGGCTGCTCACATCGAATGCGCGCCCGGTGTGGTGTTCGCTGTAGCCGGGGGCGGCGCTTACCTGCAATATGGTGTTCAGGTCCAAGCCTCCCGCCAGTTTGCGGCGGATGATGCCGGCCTGATA
>NZ_JAYRLZ010000267.1:0-5826 GCF_041904975.1 Chitinimonas sp.
TCGCATTCAATATTCGGAACCGGAAAAATCTCGCGCCAGTCAGCGATCTTCGTAACCGCGTACCCGGCGCTCTTTCAGATTGCGTTTGACCTTTTCCAGCTGGTCGATCAGGCCAGGGCCACGGCGCAGCGCCACGCCGACCGCCAGGATATCGACAATGACCAGATGGACGATGCGGGTGATCATCGGCGAATACAGGTCGGGGTCTTCCGGCGTATCGGCATACAGCGTCACATTGCAGCGCTTGGCCAGTGGCGAATTGGAATGGGTGATGCCGATTACATTGGCGCCGGCTTCGCGCGCCAGCTCCACCGAGCGGATCAGGTCGATGGTGCGGCCGGAGTTGGAAATGGCCACCACCGCGTCGCCCGGCTTGAGCAAGGCGGCCGACATGCCGTGGATATGCGGGTCGGAGTAGGAAATGCACGGCACGCCAAGGCGGAAGAACTTGTGCTGGGCATCCTGGGCGATGATGCCGCTGTTGCCAAGGCCATAGAACTCGATCTTGCGCGCATCGGCCAGAATGTCGATAGCCTGCTCGATCGCATCCGGGTTCAGCTCGTTGCGGGTGCGCATCAGGCTGGAAATGGTGTTGTCGAACAGCTTGGCCGCCAGATCATGGGCGGTGTCGCTGCTTTCCACTGCGCTGTGCACATAGGGCACGCCCGACACCAGGCTGCGGGTGAGGCGCAGCTTGAAGTCCTGCAGGCCGGTGCAATCGATCGAGCGGCAAAAGCGGATCACCGTCGGCTGCGATACGCTGGCCATCTCGGCAATCTGGGCAATTGGCGCATGGGCGACGAAGTTGGGCTGCGCCAGAACCAGCTCGGCGACTTTGCGCTCGGATTTGGATAGCTCCAGCAACAGGGATTTGATCTTCTCCAGCATGTTCTTCTCTTTTTTCTGTCGCGAATCAGGCCCGGCTGGCCAGTGCATCCAGCGCAGCGGCCGTGCCGCGCAAGGCCGGATTGCTGGCCATGATCACGTAGCTTGGCACCGCAGCCAGATAGTTGGAGAACCGCCCCTTTTGCTCGAAGCGGGTCCGGAATGGCGAGGCGGCAAAATAGTCGCCCAGCTTGGGTACGATGCCGCCACCGATATACAGCCCGCCACGCGCGCCCAGGGTTACCGCCAGATTGGCGGCGGCGGTGCCGAGCATGCCGCAGAAGGTATCGATGGCCTCGCGGCACAGGGCGCAGCTATTGGCCACCCCTTGCTGGCTGATCTGCGCTGCAGTCAGCGACGCCGCCTGCTGGCCATTGAGTTCAGCCAGCGCGTGGTAGAGGTTGACCAGGCCGGGGCCGGACAATAGCCGCTCTGCCGATACATGGCCATAGGACAGGCGCAAAAAGCGCAGGATTTCGTCCTCTTTATGATTGAACGGCGAGAACGACACATGGCCGCCTTCGCCCTGTAGCGGAATCCAGCGCTCCGGCTCGCCCGCTTGGTGAGCGGGAATCAGCCCCGATACACCGAGGCCGGTACCGGCGCCGAGCAGGGCAATCGGCAAGCCGGGGTTGCGCTCACCGCCACCCACTTTTTGCAATTCATGCTCGCCAAGCGCGGGCAGGCTCAGCGCCAGGGCGGTGAAGTCGTTGATTACCGACAGCCGGGCAAGGCCGAGCTGTTCACGCAAGGCCGATTGCGAAAATGCCCAGTGGTTATTGGTCATCTTCACCGCGTCGCCAGCAACCGCCGTGGCGATACCGAAGGCCGCCCAGCGCGGAGTGATGCCCAGCGGGTCAAGATAGGCGCGTGCCGCCTCATAAGGGCCGGCATAGTCGGCGCAGGCGAGATTGGCCTCATCGCTGATGGCGGCGCCGGGCGCGCGTATCAGCGCAAAGCGCACATTGGTACCGCCAATATCGGCAAGCAGGCGCGGAAAGGTGTCGGATGGATGCATATCGCTTACTCAGCCCAGTAAATACGGCAGGCGCCGGCTGCAGCGATTACCTGCGCAATCGGCAGGCGTGGGCCGCTGCTGTCCATGGCAGCCTGGAAGACGGTTTTCTTGTTGGCGCCGGCCAGGTGCAGCAGCAGCTTGCGGGCTTGAGCGATGGCTGGCAGGGTCAGGCTGATGCGCGGATACGGGGCGCTGACCGGGTTGACGGCGGCCAGCAAGGCCGGGTTGTCCGGCGCGGTGGCTGCACCGACTTCAAACGAACAGGGGAACAGGCTGGCGGTATGGCCATCCTCACCCATACCCAGCATCAGCACATCGAAAGGCTGTGGAATGGCGCGCAGGCGCGCCTCCACCTCGGCCACGCCGGCTTCGGGCGTGGCATCGGCGCTTTTCAGGCTGACAAAGTGCGCGGCCGCCACCTGGTATTTGAGCAGGTGCTCGCGCACCAGGCGCTCATTGCTGTCCGGGTGATCAACTGGCAGCCAGCGGTCATCCACCAGGGTGATCCACACCTTGTCCCAATCGAGACGCATCTGGCGCAGTTGCTGGAACATGCCGATCGGCGTCTTGCCGCCCGACACTGCCAGGCTGGCAGCGCCACGCTCGGCAATGGCCTGTTCGAGACTGGCAGCGATCTCACGGGCCAGACAGATATCAAGATCGACGCGTGATTCGTATTCGTTGAAGTGGATATTCATAAGGACTCGCGAACAGTGAAACGTGAGGGATCGCAATTGCGTAACAGTCAGCAGGCGAAACGTAGGATGCCGGCACCTTTCACCTTTCACCTTTCACCTTTCACACGAATCAGCCTTCCTCGTGCCAGCAAAAACCGTCGCGCGACAGCAGGGCCGAGCTGGCGGCCGGGCCCCAGGTGCCGGCGGTATACAGCTTGGGCGCATCGTCGCTTTGCTCCCAGGCGTCGAGAATCGGCTCGACCCAGCGCCAGGCTTCATCCAGCTCGTCGCGGCGCATGAACAGGGTGAGACGACCGCGGATCACATCGGTCAGCAGGCGCTCGTAGGCATCAGGCCGCCGTGTTTTGAAGATTTCGTCGAAATCCAGGTCCAGGTGGACCTCCTTGAGCTTCATCTGGTCGCCCGGCTGCTTGGCCAGCAGATACATCTTGACGCTTTCGTCCGGCTGCAGGCGAATCACCAGGCGATTGCTGGTGGTGGAGGAGGGCAGCTGGAAAATCGAATGCGGCACCTGGCGGAAATTGATGACGATCTCAGCCAGGCGCTCCTGCATGCGTTTGCCGGTACGCAGGTAAAACGGCACGCCGGCCCAGCGCCAGGTATCGATTTCTGCTTTCAGTGCGACAAAGGTTTCGGTGCGGCTGTCCGGTGCGATGCCCGGCTCATCGAGGTAGCCCACTGCCGGTTTTCCGGCACTGGCGCCTGCCTTGTACTGGCCGCGCACGGTCTTCTGCCCGACTTCCTGCGAGCCGAAGCGACGCAGTGCGCGCAATACCTTGAGCTTTTCATCGCGCACCGCATCGGGGTTGTCGCTGGCGGGCGGCTCCATGGCGATAAAGGTCAGCAGCTGAACCAGATGGTTTTGCACCATATCGCGTAGCGCGCCGGCCTTGTCGTAGAAGTCGCCACGGCCCTCCACGCCCACCTGTTCGGTGACGGTGATCTGCACATCGCTGATCCATTCGCGCCGCCACAAGGGCTCGAAGAAGGTATTGGAGAAGCGCAGCGCCAGCAGATTCTGCACCGCCTCTTTGCCGAGGTAGTGGTCGATCCGGTAGATCTGGCTTTCCTTGAAGAACTTGCCGACCTGGGCGTTGATGGCTTGCGATGAAGCCAGATCGTGGCCGAGCGGCTTTTCCAGCACCACGCGGGCACCGCCCTTGTTCAGCCCTACGCTGGCAAGGTTTTCGCAGATGCCGGCAAACAGGTTCGGCGCAGTGGCGAGGTAGAACACCCGGACATGCTCGGGGTATTCATTCAAACGTTCGGACAAGGCGGCATAGGCGGTCTTGTCGCCGGCGTCGAGCTTCAGATAGACGAGGCGCGCAGCGAACGATGCCCAGTCGGCTCCATTGAAGTAATCACCAAGGTATTGGCGGGCGGCTGATTCCGCCATGGTCAGATAGGCGGCCTGGTCCGGCTGGCTGCGCCCAAGGCAAAGAATGCGGCCCTGTTCCGGCAGGTGGCCGTCCTGATGCTGGTGATAGAGCGCTGGCAGCAGTTTTCGCATCACCAGGTCGCCAGTGCCGCCAAACAGCACCATGTCAAATGCTTGAATCTGTGTCATCCCGTTTGTCCTTGCGGTGGGCAGTGGCTGGTTTGAACCGCTGTTGCGCATTGCGCTAGCGCTGCTACAGGCCGGGGTCTTGCCGGCAGCTCAAGGCTGCCACGGTTGGCGCGCAAATGATGCAGCTGCTTGCCTGTAGTTTGATTTCTGTAACAATACTACTCTGCATGGAGCAAGGCAATGTAGTTTTGTTAGCATGACGGATCATGACGTACTTGGTGCAATGCAACATGGTCGTGCACGAAATCCGCGCAAAACCAGCCTTCCGCAACGCTTGCGCCAAATGAGTGCAACATAATCACAACAATGAAGCGTCATTCGAGTAAAAGTTCGGTGTGCGAACTTGTCTTTTAACTGTAGTAAAACTACTATTGGCCGCAAGTGTGGTGTAAGCCTTGTGTGCCCGGCACCAAGCTGCATCGTCAGGCATTGCCGGCGCCGTCACTGCGGCTGCCATCCTGGGAGTCTTGATGAGTTTGCATACCAGCCTGGTGAAGGTTACCGAGCGTATCCGCCAAAAAAGCCAGCCGAGCCGCGAGGCTTATCTGGCACGCGTTGCCAGTTGGGCGGCGCGCGAGCCGGTGCGCAAGGGTCTGTCCTGCACCAATCTGGCGCATGCCTTTGCCGCCGCGCCCACGGGCGACAAGATTTTGCTGCGCGAGCAGCGCCAGCCCAATATCGCCATTGTGTCGGCCTACAACGATATGTTGTCGGCCCACCAGCCGCTCGAGCACTATCCGGCGCTGATCAAACAGGCGGCGCGCGAGGTGGGCGCAACGGCGCAGTTTGCCGGTGGTGTACCGGCTATGTGCGACGGTGTGACGCAGGGGCAGGCTGGCATGGAGCTCAGCCTGTTCTCGCGCGATGTCATTGCCATGAGCACCGCCATCGCCCTCAGTCACCAGATGTTCGACGCCACCTTGTGCCTCGGTGTGTGCGACAAGATCGTGCCGGGCCTATTGATCGGGGCGCTGCAGTTCGGCCATGTGCCGACCCTGTTCGTGCCGGCCGGTCCGATGACTTCCGGCATGGAAAACAAGGAAAAAGCCCGTATCCGCCAGCTGTATGCCGAAGGCAAGATCGGTCGGCAAGAATTGCTGGATGCGGAAGAGCAGTCCTATCACGGCGCCGGAACCTGCACCTTTTATGGCACCGCCAATTCCAACCAGATGCTGATGGAGATCATGGGTCTGCATCTGCCCGGCAGCGCCTTTGTCAATCCCGGCACGCCCTTGCGCGATGCCTTGACCGCCGAGTCCGCGCGCCGGGTAGCGGCCATTACCGCTTTGGGTTCGCACTACACGCCATTGGCAGAGATCATCGATGAGCGCGCCATCGTCAATGGCCTGGTCGGCCTGATGGCCACCGGCGGCTCCACCAATCATGCGATCCACCTGATTGCCATCGCCCGCGCGGCTGGCATTGTGATCGACTGGACCGATTTCGACGATATCTCGGCGGCGGTTCCCTTGCTGGCAAAGGTGTATCCGAATGGCAGTGCCGACGTGAACCATTTCCATGCCGCTGGCGGCATGGGTTTGTTGATCCGTACCCTGCTCGACGCCGGTTTGCTGCATGAAGAGGTGAATACGGTGATGGGCCCCGGTCTGCGCCGTTATGCACAGGAGCCATGGCTCGATGGCGGCAAGCTGGCTTGG
>NZ_JAYRLZ010000012.1:0-36601 GCF_041904975.1 Chitinimonas sp.
ATTATCGAAGTGGCGCCGCTGGCCTTTATGCGCGGCCGCACCCTTAATCACGCCTTCATCATTCTCGACGAAGCGCAGAACACCACGCCGGAACAAATGAAGATGTTCCTGACTCGCATCGGCTTCGGCTCCAAGGCAGTGGTAACCGGCGATGTCACGCAGATCGACCTGGCCCGTCACCAGAAATCCGGCCTGATCGATGCGCAGCAGGTGCTGCAGAACGTGCGTGGCATTGCCCTGCATTTCTTCAAGAGTGACGACGTGGTGCGTCACCCCTTGGTGCAGAAGATCGTCGATGCCTATGAAAAGCGCGACCGGGCGACACAAACAGACAAACAGGACAAACACAATGAGCAAGCTTGAGGTGTACGCAGTGGCTGCCGATGGCAGCCAGAAGAAGGTCAAGGCCGAAGCATTGCGTCTGGTGCTGCCTGATGGCAATGAGGTGCAGGTGCTGGCCGACGGCGATATGCTGCTGATCGGCACGCCGGCCGAGGACCATGTGCCGGCACGCCTGGTGGTGCGCCCCGGTGCCGCCAATGCGGTGCGGATCGCGGTGGAGCAAGACGAATCCGCCTTGCTGGAAAGCGAAGAGATCGCTGAGGGCGCGCTGGATTTGAGCGTGCAATATGCATACAAGCCCGATGGCACGCCAACCAAAAAGCTGTTCAAGCGCTGGGCGCGGGCGGCGATGGAGGCGGGCCTCGATGCCTCGATCACCCTGCGCATTGTCGACGAAGCCGAAGGCCGCGCGCTCAATAGCGATTATCGCGGCAAGGATTACGCCACCAATGTGTTGAGCTTTGCCTTTAACGATGGCGAGCCGATGCCGGGCATGGGCGATGTGGTGATGGGCGATCTGGTGCTGTGCGCACCGGTCATCGCCCGCGAAGCCCTTGAGCAGGGCAAGACGCTGGAAGCGCACTGGGCGCATCTGGTGGTGCATGGCGTGCTGCACCTGCAAGGCTACGATCACCTCGACGAGGTGGAAGCTGAAGCCATGGAAGCGCTGGAGACGGCGATTCTGCAAGGGCTGGACTATCCCGACCCTTATCTGTCGGAAAAAGGCGCGCCGGACGCCGAATGATCACCGGCTTTCACCACGTTGCCATCATCGTGTCTGACCTCGCTGCGGCGCGTCGTTTCTACTGCGACGCACTGGGCGGCGTCGAGCTGGCTGCGCACTACCGCGAGGCGCGCGACTCCTGGAAGGTGGATGTGCAGCTGCCCGATGGCGCACAGCTGGAACTGTTCACCTTTCCGGCCGCTCCCGCGCGGCCAAGCCGGCCAGAGGCACTGGGTTTGCGCCACCTCGCCTTGCGGGTAACGGATATCGACATCATGCTTGCTCGCCTCGCCGCATTCGAGGTGGCTTGCGAGCCTATCCGCATCGATGAGTTTACCGGTGCGCGATTCACCTTCTGTACCGACCCCGATGGGCTGCCAATCGAGTTCTATGAACTGACTTAGGGTTGTGCTGAACCAGCCCACATACACCGCAGCGGCGCGCTTCACCTGCGGTGGCGCAGCGCGGGTGGAATAGAACAGCAAGAAAACAACAGCTTGGCTGCTGTCGCTTACGGCCCGCTTTTCCCGGGGCCGGCGATGCGGGGTGAAAATCCGGTGTGTTCAGCGCCGCCTTGGCGTGTGCCGTCATCGGGATTACCCAAACGCTGGGCTATAATCGCGCCATCGTCATTTCTGCCCATTGCTCATGGACTTACCCTCTAGTCGCGCCGCTAACAAAACTCCCCACCACAAACCCAGCTGGCTGGAGCGACTGACCGCCTTCCTGCTGCGTGAGCCGGAAGACCGCGAAGAGCTGGTCGAATTGCTGCATTCGGCCTTCGAGCGCCATCTGCTCGATGCCGATGCGCTGGCGATGATTGAAGGCGTATTGCAGGTTGGAGACCTGCAGGTGCGTGATGTGATGATCCCGCGCTCGCAGATGGACATCATCAATGTTGCCGACGAGCCCAAGACCTTTATCCCCTTCGTCATCGAAACGGCGCACTCGCGCTTTCCGGTGTTCGATGGCGCCAAAGACAATATCATCGGCATCCTGCTGGCCAAAGACCTGCTGCGTTACTACGCCGGCGAAGAATTCGATGTGCGCGATATGTTGCGGCCGGCGGTATTCATTCCCGAGTCCAAGCGCCTGAATGTGCTGCTGAAGGAATTTCGCGCCAATCGCAACCATATGGCCATCGTGGTGGATGAATACGGCGGCGTAGCCGGCTTGGTCACGATCGAGGACGTGGTCGAGCAGATCGTCGGCGATATCGAGGACGAATATGACTTCGACGAGACCGAGGACAATATCATCCAGGATCGCCAGGGGCGCTGGCGCGTCAAGGCGATCACCCCGGTGGATGACTTGAACCAGGCACTGGGCAGCCAGTACGCTGACGACGAGATGGACACGGTGGGCGGCCTGGTCATCGCCGAGTTCGGTCGCGTGCCCAAGCGTGGTGATGCGGTCAGCTTTGGCGGCTTCCACTTCCAGGTATTGCGTGCCGACAGCCGGCGCATCCATTCCCTGCTGATCGAGCGCGAAGCTGCGCAGGCGACGGAGCCTGCGTGAGGCGGCTGGAGCGCTTTGCAAGCTGGCTGATGGTGATATTGCCGCCGGCGCTGCTCGGCGCCATGACGCTGTTTGCCTTTGCGCCATTCGCACTGTGGCCGCTGGCCCTGGTCTCGCTGACGCTGTTTTTCGGACTGGTGGATACGGCAAGCGATAGCCGCCGCGCGGCACTGGTCGGCTGGGGCTATGGCATCGGCTATTTCGCTGCCGCCACCCACTGGATCTATATCAGCCTGCATGATTTTGGTGGTCTTCCGGCCGTGGTATCGGTGCTGGTGCTGACCTTGCTGGCTGCATTTCTGGCGCTATACCCGGCCTTGGCGGCCTGGGGCGCGCGCCGCCTGGCCGGCCGCCAGCGCGCTGCCTTGCTGCTGTTGGCGCTGCCCTGCTGCTGGCTGCTGACCGAATGGCTGCGCGGCTGGCTGCTGACCGGCTTTCCCTGGTCGTCGATTGGCTATACCCAGATTCCTGATGGGCCCCTGGCTGGTTTCGCGCCGGTCGTCGGTATCTATGGCGTGGGCGGCTTGCTGGCCTGGTTGGCGGGCGCGCTGGCCTGGCTGGTCGGGCGCCGCGTGGATCGCGGTAGCGCGCTGGCAATGCTGGCCGGTACCGTGATCGTCTCTGGCGGGCTGTTGCTTCGGCCGATCAGCTGGACTGCGCCCAAGGGTAATCCGCTGCGCGTTGCCTTGTTGCAGGGGGGCATCCCGCAAAACCAGAAGTGGGGAAACGACGATCTGGTGTTCAATCTGCGCACCTATGCGGCCTTGTTGAAAGAGGCGCAGGGCGATCTGCTGCTGATGCCGGAAACGGCGCTGCCGATTTTCCTGCATGAGGCGCCTGGTTACTTCACTGATCCGGAGCTGGGCCGCCAGGCAGAGGCGCGTTATCCGGTACTGCCTGATGATTATCTGGAACATTTGATAGGCATGGCGCGGGCCAAGGGCGCCGCACTGATTTCCGGTGCTCCGCGCTTTACCCGTGATGGCCGGCATTATCTGAATGGCGCCGTGCTGTTGACCGGCGCGGGCTGGCCGTCATACTACAAATCGCATCTGGTGCCATTTGGCGAATACGTGCCACTGCGCGGCTTGATCGGCGGACTCTACGCTTACTTCGACATGCCGCTCGATGATTTCTCGGCTGGCGCGCCGGTGCAGCCGCCCTTACGCGTGCGCGACCAGCGCATTGCCACCAATATTTGCTACGAGGACATTTTTGGCGAGGAACTGCTGGCCAATGCCGCCAATGCCACCATTTTGTTCAATTTGTCGAATCTGGCCTGGTTCGATGGCTCGGTAGCGCTGGCCCAGCATGGCCAGATTGCCCAGGCGCGCTCCCTGGAAACCGGCCGGCCATCCTTGCTGGTGACCAAGACCGGCACGACTGCGGTGGTTGATCCGCGTGGTCACTATCAGGCCAAACTGCCTGAGCGGGTGCAGGCGGTGCTGTCGGCGAGCGTGCAGGGTTACGACGGGACCACACCCTATATGCGGCTCGGCAACTGGCCGGCCGTGCTGCTTGGAGCATTGGGCGCCGTGTTTGCCTTCATTTCGGGACGACGGGTGGCCCGAGCGCGCGCTTAATCGCGAGGTGCAATCGGCATCAGTTCAATACAGGTGCCGGCGAGCCGGTCATGCAGGAATTGGCGGTCGCGGTCGATCAGCGCCCACAGATACGGCAGGGCGGCCCAGGCGCAAGCCAGCCACAGCAGCCAGCGCATGCCCGGCACATGCTTGGACCAGATCCAGGCAGGCGACAGCGGCATGAAGGCGCAAAACACCAGGGTAAAGCGGATGGCGATGGCCAGCCAGCCCGGTTGGTTGCGGGTGGTGGAGCGCAAGCGCAGGCGCCAGGTTTTCATCGCCAGGGTCTGACCACTACGTCGCCAGCACCAACTGAAATATCCAAACAGTAGCGCCACCATATAGGCAAATTCCGTATACCGCCGCACCGCGCTGCCCGCATCGCCCGGCCAGACAAGCTGGAACAGCATGGCGCCAGCAAGCACCAGGGCAATCAGCAACAGGGTGTCATAGCACAGGGAGACAAGGCGCCGCCAAAGCGGGGCGAGAGCGAGCGTTTCGGACATGGGGCATAGTGCCGGCAAGAAAACCCGCATGATGCCCGTCCTTGATGGACAAGGCCAATGCGCTAGCTGTTCGGGGCGGCAGCGGCAGGCGGGGCGGGCGGGTTTGCTGGGGAAGAAGGGCGTGCGCCGGCCTTGGGTGGCTGGGCATTATGCGACTGTTTCAGCTGCTGCTTGACGGCTGCGCGCTGTTGCGGGGGCAGCTTTTGCACTTTGCGGAAGTTATTGCGCGCCTGTGTCCGCTCTTCCTTGCTGAGCGATGCCCAATGCTGCAGGCGGCTGTCGATGCGCACCCGCTCCTCCGGCTTCATGGACGGGTAGCGGTCGGCCAAGGCAATCAGATGCTGCTTTTTCTTGCCTGAATAGCTGGCCCACTCCGGCTCCAGTGGCGCCAAGACCTGACGGCGCGCCGGGCTCAGCTCATTCCAGTTCGGTGTTGGCTCCTTTGCCTGGACCTGCACGCAGATGAAACAGGCGAGCAACAGGCGAACCAGCACGAGAATGCATGACCGCATGCTCACGAGCCCTGCGTCAATCGGTCGGCCTGCTCACTCAGATAGGCGTCGGGCGGCAGCTCGTCGGCAAGCAGCATTGCATCCACTTCATCTTCTGGTCCAAAGTCCGGCTGCAGCTGCCACCAGGCAGCAATAGCGATGCCGAACAGCAAGACAAAGGCAAGGTTGCGACGCATATGCTGCGCGCCCACGAATTGCCGCTGTAACCAGTCTCCGGCCAGTGCCAGCGCACCAATCTGCACGCGCGAGCGCTCCATGGCGAGCTGGCGAGCTGCCCTGAGGCGTTCTGCCTGACGATAGCTGAGCGGCTGCTCATCAATCAGGCTGGCAATTTTTTTGCCGAATGTGTTGTGATCGTTTGGGTGCTTAATCACGTTTTTCCCCTAGTGGCGCCAGGCCTTTGGAGCGCAGCCACTCGGCAAGCGTGTGGGTGGCGCGGGAACAGTGTGTTTTGACGCTTCCTTCAGAGCAACCCATCGCAGCGGCGGTGTCGGCAACGTCCATATCCTCGAGATAACGCAGCAGGAAGGCTTCTCGTTGACGTGCCGGCAGTTTTTGTAAGCCTTGCTCGATCAAGGTCAGGGTCTGGGCCCGGTCCACCTGACTTTCTGGCGGTTGAAACCACTCGCCTTCGCCTTCGACATCAAGGGTTTCGAGTACATCAACGTCTTCTTCATCCTTATCGCGCGAGAAGAAAGAAGAAAACAGGCTGACCCAGCTGGACCTGACCTTACTGCGACGGTAGAAGTCGCGGATGGTGTTTTGCAAGATACGCTGGAACAGCATCGGCCACTCTTCCGACGGACGGTCAGCATACCGTTCCGCCAGCTTCAGCATCGCGTCCTGCACGATATCGAGTGCAGCGTCCTCATCGTGGACGGCGTACACCGCCTGACGATAGGCGCGCCTTTCGACATCGGCCAGAAAGACCGAGAGTTGTTCTGTGGTGCCCAAGCTGTTTCCAATCGGGATTACTTCGGTGCGGATGGTAGCAAAGCCGGGGCTGCCGGCACAGACATGCTGCACTGCACTACTTGACCGCGAGCAGAGCGCTCGGCTATGGTAGGCCCATCCTTCCGCCACGGTCGGCATGTTTCGCTCACTCGCGTTGATATGCCACATCGGCAGCTTTCGATGTTCGTACCACTGCCACAAGCAGTTTCGTTCGACAGTCCGGCTGGCAAGGGCGCCTGATGGCGCCGATCTATGAAGTCCACCGACTTTGCTGCATTGGTTGCAGCTTGCTGAATTCGTTTCAAGTTGGTCTGGCATGGCGTCCCCATGTCGCAGTCGTCCCGGTAACGGTGTTTTGCTGCGCGGTCTTTTCCAAGGCTGTGCAGGCAACTCGCCCGGCTTGCCATGATGCAGGTCGCTTCCGCAGGCAGGACTGTTGGCCGCACGAACCATCGAGCTGTTTGTGTCCCCTTTACCGAGGAAGACATCATGGAAATTTCCGGTGCCGAAATCGTTATCCGTTGTCTGCAGGAAGAAGGCGTTGAATTCGTCTTTGGCTACCCTGGCGGCGCGGTTCTCGAAATCTATGACGCGATTTTCAAGCAAGACAAATTCAAGCATGTACTGGTGCGCCATGAGCAGGCGGCCGTACATGCGGCAGATGGCTATTCCCGCTCCAGCCACAAGGTTGGCGTAGCGCTGGTCACTTCCGGTCCGGGCGCTACCAATGCCATTACCGGCATTGCCACTGCCTATATGGACTCCATCCCCATGGTGGTGATCTCCGGCCAGGTGCCTACGCCGGCCATCGGGCTCGACGCCTTCCAGGAAGTCGATATGGTCGGCATCACGCGGCCGTGCGTGAAGCACAACATCCTGGTCAAGGATGTGCGCGATATCGCCAGCGCCATGAAAAAAGCCTTCTATATCGCCACCACCGGCCGCCCCGGTCCGGTGATTGTCGATATTCCCAAGGATGTGACGCTGGCGCGCGCGGAGTTCAACTATCCGCAGTCGGTCAGCTTGCGCTCCTACAACCCGCCGTCCAAGGGCCATCCGGGCCAGATAAAGAAGGCGGTCAATCTGCTGTGTGATGCCAAGCGCCCCTTGCTGTATGTCGGCGGCGGCGCGGTGCTGTCCAATGCCGATGCCCAGGTCACCGAGCTGGCCAAGATGCTGGGCGTGCCGGTGGTCAATACCTTGATGGGTATCGGTGCATTCTCAGGTTCGGATCGGCAGAACCTTGGCATGCTGGGCATGCATGGCTTGTATGAAGCCAATATGGCCATGCAGCATTGCGATGTGCTGATTGCCATTGGTGCCCGTTTTGACGACCGGGTGATTTCGGTCCCTTCGCACTTCTTGTCCTCGCCAAAGAAGATTGTCCACATCGATATCGACCCGTCCTCCATTGCCAAGCGCGTGAAGGTGGATATCCCCATCGTCGGCAATGTGCGCGATGTACTGGACGAGATGCTGGGTCTGCTGCGCCAGAGTGGCGCTCGGCCGCAAGCGGAGCTGTTGGCGGGGTGGTGGCGCCAGATCGAGGAATGGCGTGGCCACGATTGCCTGCGCTTTAATGCGGACAGCGACATCATCAAGCCGCAATTCGTGGTGCAAAAGCTATACGAGGTCACCGGCGGCGATGCCTTTGTGACCTCGGATGTCGGCCAGCACCAGATGTGGGCTGCCCAGTACTACAAGTTCAACAAGCCGCGCCGCTGGATCAATTCGGGCGGCTTGGGGACGATGGGTTTCGGCCTGCCATCCGCCATGGGGGTGCAGCTGGCCAATCCGGATGCCACGGTGGCCTGCGTGACGGGCGAAGCGTCGATCCAGATGAATATCCAGGAGCTTTCGACCTGCAAGCAGTACCACGTGCCGGTAAAGATCGTGAACCTGAACAATCGCTACCTGGGCATGGTCCGGCAGTGGCAGGAATTCTTCTACGGCAACCGCTACGCCGAGTCCTATATGGACGCACTGCCGGACTTCGTGAAGCTGGCCGAGGCCTACGGCCACGTCGGCATGAAGATCGAGCGCCCGGCCGATGTCGAGCCCGCCCTGCGCGAGGCGATGCGCCTCAAGGATCGCCTGGTGTTCATGGACTTCATTACCGACCAGTCGGAAAACGTGTTCCCGATGGTGCAAAACGGCAAGGGCCTGAACCAGATGGATCTGCCGCCGCACATGCGCAACTTGCAAACCAGCCCGATCGCCCGCGAGCGCGATTACGGCAACTTGAGCTAAGGAGGACTGAACATGCGACATATTCTTTCCGTCCTGATCGAGAATGAGGCAGGCGCATTGAGCCGGGTAGTGGGTCTGTTTTCTGCGCGCGGTTACAACATCGACTCGCTGACCGTGTCGACCACCGAAGACCCGACGCTAAGCCGGATGACCATCGTTACCCATGGCTCGGACGACGTGATCGAGCAGATCACCAAGCAGCTGAACAAGCTGATCGAGGTGGTGAAGGTGATCGACCTGAACGAGTCCGACCACGTCGAACGCGAGATGATGCTGATCAAGGTGCGCGCTACCGGCAAGGATCGCGACGAGATGAAGCGGATGAACGATATCTTCCGTGGCCGCATCGTCGATGTGACCGAAAAGACCTACACCATGGAACTGACTGGCGAAAGCGCCAAGCTCGATGCCTTTATCGAGGCGGTCGATCGCAGCCTGATTCTGGAAACCGTGCGCACCGGTGCCTCGGGCATTGGCCGTGGCGAACGGATTTTGAAGATCTAAACGATTTAACTGGGTGTGAAACGTGAAATGTGAAACCTGTGCCTCGTTGGCGCGTTTCCGGTCACTTCCACGTTTCACCTTTCACGTTTCACATTTCACAGGATTTCCAACATGAAAGTTTTCTACGACAAAGACGCCGACCTCTCGCTGATCAAGGGCAAGCAAGTGACCATCGTTGGTTACGGCTCGCAGGGCCATGCCCATGCGCTGAACCTGAAGGATTCGGGCGTGAACGTCACCATCGGTCTGCGCCGTGGTGGCGCCTCCTGGAGCAAGGCCGAAGCGGCCGGTCTGCCGGTCAAGGAAGTGGCCGAAGCGGTCAAGACTGCCGATGTGATCATGATCTTGCTGCCGGACGAGAGCCAGCCGGCCGTGTATGAACGCGATATCGCCCCGCATGCCAAGCAGGGCGCGACACTGGCCTTCGCCCATGGCTTCAATGTGCATTACAACCAGATCGTGCCGCGTGCTGACCTGGATGTGATCATGGTCGCTCCCAAGGGCCCCGGTCACACCGTGCGTTCTGAATACAAGCGCGGTGGCGGTGTGCCGTCGTTGATTGCGGTGTATCAGGACAAATCGGGCAAGGCGCGCGATATTGCCCTGTCGTATGCCGCAGCCAATGGCGGCACCAAGGGTGGCGTGATCGAGACCAATTTCCGTGAAGAAACCGAAACCGATTTGTTCGGCGAGCAGGCGGTGCTGTGCGGTGGTGCGGTCGAGCTGGTGAAGATGGGTTTCGAAACGCTGACCGAAGCCGGTTACGCGCCGGAAATGGCTTACTTCGAGTGCCTGCATGAGCTGAAGCTGATTGTCGACCTGATGTACGAGGGCGGCATCGCCAATATGAACTACTCGATCTCGAACAATGCCGAGTACGGTGAATATGTGACTGGCCCGGAGGTGATCAACGAGACCTCGCGCGCCGCCATGCGCAATGCACTCAAGCGTATCCAGACCGGCGAATACGCCAAGCAGTTCATCCTCGAAGGCAAGACCAACTATCCGAGCATGACGGCTCGTCGCCGTCTGAATGCGGCCCATCCGATCGAGGTGGTAGGTGAGCAGCTGCGCGACATGATGCCGTGGATCAAGGCGAACAAGCTGGTGGATCAGAGCAAGAACTGATCAAACTACCGTGCAAGACCAGAAAAGGGCCGATTGATTCGGCCCTTTTTCATGGGCATGGCTTCAACCGGGGCTAGTCGCGTCGCGCCAGGACAAGGGTGAAGCGCGCGCCACCCAGCGGCGAGCGATCCACGCTGATGGTGCCGCCATGGGCGCGAGCGATTTGCCGCACGATGGCAAGGCCCAGGCCCACGCCGCCGGAGGCGCGGTCGCGACTGGCGTCTAGGCGCACGAAAGGCTCGAATACCTGCTCTCTGGCCTCATCGGCAATACCGGGGCCATCGTCTTCCACGGTGATGCAGGGCTGACCATCGTGCTGGCTGATGGTGACGGCCACCTGGCTGGCTGCATGGCGGGCGGCATTGTTCAGCAGATTATCAAGGGCACGCGCCAGGTATTGCGGATTGCCATGCAGCACCGGCAGCGGGCAATGCCCGTGAAAGCTGACCTGATGCGCAAAGGCCTGCGCCGTGGCGCGGGCTTCTTCGAGGCGATCGTCCAGCCACTCCTGGGCGGGAATGGCATCGTCAGACATACTGCGCTCGACCGTGCGTTCCAGCTTGGCCAGGGTGAGCAATTCGCTCGATAGCGCATCGAGTTCGTCCAGATCGCGGCGCATGCGCTGCAGCTGGCGATCCTTGCCCTCCACTGTTCCCTCCTCTGCCGCCAGCGACAAAGCAAAGCGCATCCGTGCCAAGGGTGTGCGCAGCTCATGCGATACCGCATTGGTTAGGGCGCGATGCGAATTGAGCAGGGCGCCGATATGTTCGGCCATCCAGTTGAATGACTGGGCCAGCCCGTGCAGTACCGAGCCCTTGCCCAGGACTACCCGCACATGAAACTCGGCGCGGGCCAGGCTGGCGGTGGCGACATCGAGCTTGCGCAGGTCGCGCCACAGCGGCCGCACCCAGAACCACATGGCAATGGCGACCACGATCAGCTCGATCAGCGCCATATTGCCCCACATGATGATCAGGCGCGGGATCGAATCATGCAGCTCGATCATCATCGCCTGTTGGCTCTGCCCGAGTCGCTTGACCATGGTGACGCCATAATCCGGGCTCTCCCAGCCGATTACTTTTCCGTCGAGCAGCCTGGATTCGTGATGCTCGGGGAAGGCTGGGTTGGCCTGCACCTGCTCCAGGCTGACCAGGCCCTTGAATGCCGGTGCAACCGCACGCAGGCGGGCGACTTCGTCGGCCCATTGTGCAGTGGGTTTTTGCAGCAGGTTGTATTCGACCATCGACATGGCGGTATAGGCCGAGGTCGGGCGCGGTGGTAGCGCCTCTTCCAGCCAGCGCTCTTCGAAATAGCTGATCGCCAGGATCAGCAGCAACAGCGCTGCCAGCATCAGATAGAGCTTGGTAAACAGGCGCGCCATGGTTACCAGTCCGTTGCCGCGAAAAAGTAGCCGGCGCCGCGCACTGTCTTGATGCGTTCCTGAGCGCCGTCGATATCCCCCAGCTTTTTGCGTAGGCGGAATACCCGGTAGTCAACCGAGCGGTTCAGACCGTCGTATTCCAGATTGCGGATGCTTTGCAAGATGGCATCGCGGGTCAGCACTTGGCCGGCATGTTGGGCCAGCAGCCAGAGCAGGTCGAATTCCGAGGTGGAAAGATCGATCGTGCGCCCAGCCAGGCTGACCGTGCGTGCACCATGGTCGATCAGTAGCCGGCCGAAGCTGAGCCTGTCACTGGCTGCTGCAGCAGCAGGTGCCAGATCGACGCGGCGCATCAGGGCGCGGATATGGGCCAGCAATACCCGTGGTTCGATCGGCTTCTGCAGATAATTGTCGGCGCCCAGTTCCAGCCCCAGCACCCGGTCGAAATCTTCATCGCGCGCAGTCAGCATGATGATGGGCAGATTGGACTGCTGGGCGCGGATTTGCCGGCACACTTCAAAGCCGTCGATGCCGGGCAGCATCAGGTCGAGAATCACCAGGCTTGCCTGGCTGGCCGCCAGTTGCTCAAGTGCTGCCGTGCCCCGGGTCTCGTGGCAAACGCGGATGCCATGCTTGCTCAAGTATTCGACAATCAGCCCGGCAAGCCGCTCATCGTCTTCCACCAGTAGGATCTGCATCGCCTCGCCGGCTGGCATCGTGCTCATTGTGTCACCCGATAGTCTTCACCAATGCCGCCATTGTGCCTTTGTGGTGCGCTTGATGTGGTATCGGAGTGTTTGTAGATCGACGGGCCGGTTTGCACTTGCAATATTTGGATACAGAAGTCACGGCGCATGCGGATTATATTTTCTCATGCGCGAATACAGCGGGGCTCACGCCCGGCGATCCTGCGCCGAGGAAGTTTTCTGTGTTGTTTCAGTGCCGGTAGGCGACGAGGAGATTGTGATGCGTCAATTCAGCATTTTGCTTGGAGTATTGGCCTTGGCCGCGTGTGCCAGTGCGCCAGAGGCGGTTGTCGACAACGAGGCGGTTGCGCGAGCCGAGCGTAGTGCGCAACTGGGCTGGGCCAAGATCCAGTGGGTGAATTACCCGACCACCCACAAGAAAGCGCCCGCAGGCAGCAGCAACCCCTGAGCCCAGTCCGGCGCAAGCACAAGCCCCGCTAGCCGGGGCTTTGTTGCATTTGCCGGGTGCTCGCCTTGTTTCTTTGGCGGTGGCTGCCTATCGTCATGAGGACGTGCAAACTGGCACGGGGCGGAGCGGGCATGCAAGCGAGAGCGATGTGCCCGGGGGCGGTCGGGCCAGGGCATGAGTCAGCAGACGACATCCGGCAAGATATTTCTCATTGCAGCCATGGTCTTGCTGCTGGGCATGGTTTGTACGGTGGTTCTGGCCTATCAGCTGTCCCGATCCAATACGGCAGCCGTTGATCTAGCACTGGCCAGTGAAGTGCAACAGCTGGCCGACCGGGTGCAAAGCCGTATCCAGACCTATCAATATGGCTTGCGTGGTATGCGTGGCGTGGTGCTGGCGCTGGGCGCCGACCAGGTGCGGCGCGCTGACATCGAGCGCTATAGCCGCACGCGTGATCTGGCGCGCGAGTTTCCCGGTGCGCGTGGTTTCGGCTTTATCCGGCGCGTGGCGCCTGCCGATGAGCCGGCGTTTTTGCTGCGCAACCGCCAGGACGGCTTCCCCGGCTTCAGCCTGCGCCAACTGGCACCGCACGATGGGGAGCACTTCGTCATCCAGTTTATCGAGCCGCTCGCCAGCAATCGTCCAGCCGTCGGACTCGATATTGCATCGGAGCGTGCGCGGCGCGAGGCAGCAATTGCCGCCATGCAGACCGGCCAGGCGCGACTGACCGCGCCGATTACGCTGGTGCAGGCCTCGGCACGCCCGCAACAGTCCTTCCTGATCCTGCTCCCGGTGTACCGCGAGGGCAGCGTGCCGGCCACCGAGCAAGCGCGCATCAGTCAGTGCCTGGGTTGGACCTATGCACCGCTCAGCATGGGCGATGTGATTGGTGAGCTGCACCGGGATCATCCCGGCATTTTCTTGGAAATGCGCGATATTGGTCGTGGTGGCGATGAGGTAGTGTTTTTCCGGTCTGGTGTGCTCGATCGCGCCCAAGCAATGCATCGCTGGGAAGGGGATTTCGGCGGACGGCATTGGCGCTATACCGCGCAGGCCGGACCGCAGTTTGTCGCCAGTCTGGCGCAGGTTCGACCCGGCTGGGTTGTGGCTGGCGGGCTGCTGGCCTCGTTTATGCTGGCCGGGCTGGTGAGTTCGGTAATGGTCGGGCGTGACCGGCGGCGCCAGATACTGGCCGGGCGCAACCGCATGGCAGCCCTGGTGGCGGCCTCGAACGACGCGATTATCGGCCTGAGCCTGGACGGCAGGGTCAGCGACTGGAATCAGGGCGCTGAGCGGATATTCGGTTACCGCATTGAAGAAGTGCGCGGACAGGTGCTTGCGGGCCTGCTGATTGCGCCGGATGAGCCACACCAGCCTGATGCGGTCCTGGGTGAGGCCGCCGGTATCCAGCCGCTGCAAAATTTCGAAGCGCGCTGGCTACGCAAGGATGGCCAAGTAGCGACCGTGTCGGTTTCTGCCGCGCGCCTGCAAGATTCGCGCGGCAGACTCACCGGCGTGAGTTTGACCGCGCGCGATGTATCGCAGCAAAAAGCAGCGGAGCTGCAGGTGCTGCAAATGAATGCATCGCTGGAGCAGCAGGTTGCCGAGCGCAGCGAGAAACTGGGGGCGGCACACAGCCTGATCAACAATGTGCTGGATGCTGCTTCGGCTCTGTGCATCATCGCCACCGACCTCAACGGCACTATCCGCATCTTCAACCGTGGAGCGGAGCGCCTGCTTGGCTATCGTGCCGAAGAGCTGGTCGGCAAGCGGAGCCCGGCCTTGTTGCACCTGCGCGAAGAGGTCGAGGCGCGCGGACGTGAACTGAGCGACCAGCTTGGCGTGCAGGTTGCCGGCTTCCGTGTGTTTGTCGAGATACCGGAGCGTGAGGGGTCGGAAAGCCGCGAATGGACCTATGTGCGCAAGGATGGCTCGCACTTTCCGGTCTCGCTGGTGGCGACCACCATGCGCGACCAGCACGGCGCTTTGTCCGGCTATCTGGGCGTGGCAATCGACATCAGCGACCGCAAGCTGGCCGAGGCCCGCTTGTCGGCCAATCTGGCGCTGACCCAAGCCATACTGGATACCGCAGCGACGCCGATTGTGTCGCTGGATCTGCATGGTGTAATCAGGACTTTCAATCCTGCCGCTGAGCGGGTGTTTGGCTATGCCGCGGCGCAGATCATTGGCCAGAATATTCGGCGATTGCTGCCCGACCCGACCCAGGCGGCCATTACCGAGCATGTGTCACTGGCAGGTGTCCAGCCTGCAGCCGGGCGGGACACGCTGGCGCAGCGCAGCGATGGCAGCCAGTTCCCGGTACGCATGGCGGTGGGCGCTGCCGCAATCAATGGCGAGCCGATATTCGTGGCTTTGCTCGATGATGTATCGCAGGAATTGCAGCAACGTGCCGCCCTGCTGGCGGTGCACCAGCAATTGGAAATGGCCGCCAATGTGGCGCGTCTCGGCGTGTGGAGCTATACGCCAGCGGAAGACCGGCTGGTCTGGAATGACTGGATGTTCGCCATTTACGAGCGGCCGCTTGCCTTGCGTGAAACCGGCTTGAATTATCTGCACTGGCGCGATCGGGTACATCCGGACGATGTTGAGGCAACCGAGGCCGCACTGATGGCCGCCTTGCGTGGCGAAGGCGTGTATGAGCCGGTGTTCCGTCTATTGCTGCCGGATGGGCGTGTTCGGTTTATCCAGGGGGGCGCGCAGTTAGAGCGGGCTGCTGATGGCTCGGTGCTGCGTATCACCGGCATCAATATCGATGTCACTCGCCAGATGGAGCTGGAAACCACGCTGCGAGAAGCCAAGCAGCGCTCTGATGAAGCCAGCGCCGCCAAGTCGGCCTTTTTGGCCAATATGAGTCATGAAATCCGCACGCCGATGAATGCGGTGCTGGGTATGTTGCAGCTGCTGCAAAAAACCACGCTGGACGAGCGCCAATACGACTACCTGCAAAAAGCGCATTCGGCAGCGGGGGCGCTGCTGGGGCTACTGAACGATATTCTCGATTTTTCCAAGATCGAAGCCGGCAAGCTGGTGCTGGACCCGCATCCATTCGATCTGGAACCGCTACTGCAAGATCTGGCGTCCATGTTGTCGGCAAGCTTGGGCGACAAGCCGCTGGAGCTGGTATTCGCCATCGATCCCCACCTGCCTCGTGCCGTGGTGGGCGATCGTTTGCGCCTGTTGCAGGTGCTGATCAATCTGGCCAGCAATGCGCTGAAATTCACCATGCAGGGCGAGGTAGTGGTGGAAGTCAGCCTGCTCGCATCCGATGGCGATGCGCTTACGCTGGGGTTCGCGGTGCACGATACCGGGATAGGCATCAGCGAGGAGCAGCAGACGCGCATTTTCGAGGGCTTTGTGCAGGCGGAGGCGTCGACCACGCGCCGCTTCGGCGGCACCGGGCTTGGCCTGGTGATCTGCAAACGCCTGGTGGAGATGATGGGCGGCACCCTGAGCCTGCACAGCATCCAGGGCCAGGGCAGCCGCTTTGGCTTTGCCTTGCAGTTGGTGCAGGCTGGCGCGGGCAGCCTGGTCGATGGTGGCGAACGCCCCGCCGAGCTGGCTGAGCGGCTGCTGCTGGCGGAAACCAATGTCCGCTCGGCTGTGGCGCTACGCATCATGCTGCAAGCCATGGGCTGGCAAGTAGATCTGGCGCAAGACGCCGACGCATTGGCGGTGCTGCAGGGGCAGTCGCCCGCCTCGCCCTATGCGCTGGTGCTGGCATGCAGCGACCTATCGGCCGAGCTGGATGCCCGCCTTGCGCCGGGCCTGCCCATGCTGGTGCTGGCACGGCGCGAACAAGCCTTGCCAGCCGGTAATCGCCCGCAGCATATGCTGACCAAGCCGCTGACACCGGCACAGCTGTCGGATGGCTTGCTGCGCGTCCTTGGTCGCAAGGCCGCCATTGCACTGGCGATGCCGCCTCGCAGCCAACGTTTGGCCGGCATGCACTTGCTGGTGGTGGAAGACAACCCGCTGAACCGGCAGGTGGCCGCCGAGCTGCTGGGCGGAGAGGGGGCCGATGTGGTGCTGGCAGATGGGGGCGTGGCTGGCGTGGCTGCGGTGCAGTCGTCCGGCGCGGCATTTGATGCGGTCATCATGGACTTGCAGATGCCGGATATCGATGGCCTGGAAGCGTGTCGCCTGATACGCGCAGATGGGCGGTTCGATGCCCTGATCATCGTCGCCATGACCGCCAATGCTTCGGAAAGCGATCGGCAGGCCTGCATGGCGGCCGGCATGAATGAACACATGGGCAAGCCGATTGACCTTGAAGCCGTTGTCCCCATGCTGCTGCGCCTGACCGGCCGCGCCAGTGTATCGGCGTCCGTCGCGCCGGCACCGCCGGCCGGGGAAGTGATCGCCGCATCCACCGATGTAGAGCCAATCGCCACGGTGCTGCGCCGCTTTGGCGGCAATCAGGCACTGTATCAGGAGTTTCTCGGCGAATTTCTCGCCGAGGCCGAGCGCACGGTAGATGAATTGATGGTGGCGATTGCTTCCGGGAAGCAGGATGCCGCAGTGATCGCCGCCCACACCTTGAAAGGCGTCGCTGCCACCATCGGCGCCAGCGCCTTGGCGGCCCGCGCCAAAGAACTGGAAGCCGCCCTGCGTCAGGGCGGTGCCGAGCAAGTGGCGGCTACTGCCGGCGGCGACAAGCTGCGCGAGGCCTTGCTGGCCTTGGCGCAGCGATGTCAGGCCGCGCTTGCGCAGGCGCTTTCGTGAACTATTTCCAGTGGCTAGCACTCTATGGGTTCGAGTGCTAACATCGATCCGTCGGCTTTCATAACCGGCTTCTGGAGAACCCAATGACTACCGCAACGATGAATTTGCCAGTACTTTCCGGCGGCGACAGCCTGGATCGTTATGTACAGCAGGTACATGCCATCCCCATGCTGAGCCAGGAAGAGGAGCTATCGCTGGCCAATCGCTTCCACACCGAGAACGATCTCGATGCGGCAGGAAAGCTGGTGCTGTCGCACCTGCGCGTAGTGGTGTCGATCGCCCGGGGCTATGCCGGCTATGGCTTGCCGCAAGCCGACCTGATCCAGGAAGGCAATATCGGCCTGATGAAGGCGGTAAAGCGCTTTGAGCCGAGCCGTGGCGTGCGCCTGTTTTCGTTCGCCGTGCACTGGATTCGCGCCGAAATTCACGAATACATCCTGCGCAACTGGCGCCTGGTGCGGGTGGCTACCACCAAGGCACAGCGCAAGCTGTTCTTCAATCTGCGCAGCATGAAGAAGGGCATGGCCGCCCTGACGCATAAGGAAGCAGCACAGATCGCCGCCGACCTTGGCGTCAAACCCGAAGAAGTGCTGGAAATGGAAACCCGCATGCGCGGCCAGGATGTGGCGCTGATGGCCGATGATGGCGACGAGGACGGCTACGCGCCAATCGACTGGCTGGCCGACGAAGACAACGAGCCTACCGCCGTGCTGCAACGCCGCGCTACCGACCGCCTGCAAGGCGCCGGCCTCGAAGACGCCTTGGCCACCCTGGACGACCGCAGCCGCCGCATCGTCGAAGCCCGCTGGCTCGCCGACGACAGCGGCGCCACCTTGCACGAATTGGCTGATGAATTTGGCGTATCGGCAGAGCGGATCAGACAGATTGAGGTGAAGGCTTTGCAGAAGATGAAGGTGGCGTTGGCGTGCGCTGAATGTTAGATCGGTATGGCGATCAGAGAACACGATGTGACAACCCACCCCTCTCGTGTTTGGCAGTGTTAGTCAGGCTGATTAGGAACGCCTAGGTCGTGCCACCGAGTGCCGGAGTACTTGAGATTTTCTTGCTATGGCGAATGTGCAAAGTGTCACGTACAGCATTTACGCGTAAGGGAGAAACCGCGAATTTTGACGGACGCAGAGGAGGCTCCAGGTGAGAACAGTGTTGTTGGGTGCCGCAGGCACGGGAACGGCATTCGCAATCGCTTCACGTTTGAAAGCGATCTGGGGCAATGGTATTAGGTTGATTGCGTCTGATGTGAATAGTGCAAGCATGGTCTCAACCTCGCTCCTTGCCGATGCTTATCATCAAGTCCCATATGCTAACAGTCCGTTGTTTGAGGGTTGCATTGTCGATCTGCTAAGAGATGAAAGCGTCAATCACTATATACCAATTCTGAACGAGGAAATAGTACTTGCCGGTGAGCTTGCGGATAACAATGTTTATTCGCACATTGATTTTTGGAGTTCTATGCATTACGCGAAATGCGTAGATAAAAAATACGCAAGTCAGTGGTTGAATAGTATTGGCATTTCGACTCCGAAAGACGTCAGAATTGCCGATATTGAGTGTGAGGAACGCCGGGTTTTTGTTAAGCCGCGCGATGGGTTTGGGAGTCGAAAAGCCCAAGTAATGACGTTGGGGCAGGTTAAGGCATTGCCATTTGAGGAGCAAGAGGCACTGGTTATTCAGGAGCTGTGTGACGGCCCGGAGGTGACGGTCGACAGTTTTTGGGATGCGCAGAAAGGCCGGGGTTATATATATTGTCGTGAGCGCCTAGAGGTTAAGGCTGGAGTTTGTACTAAGGCTAGATTGTTTTACTGTGGCGAATTGGCTAAAGTGGCGGAGCGTATAGCCACTGAAATGTCACAACACGGAACTATATGCTTTCAAGTAATGAAATTTTCTGGCGCTTGGGTGGTGACTGACTTGAATCTGCGACCGGGAGCTGGTACCGCTATGACTTGTGCGGCTGGATTTGATGTTCTGGCCGCTGCATTTGCGTGTAGAACAGGGGGGGACTATTCTAGATATGTTAAGCCTCTAGTAGAGGGTGAAGAGTATATCATCACGCGGCAGTATGTTGAGTTTGTTACTAGGCACTCAGTGATCATTTAGAAGGCGTTCTAAGCTATGCCTGCAGACTATTCCTCTCGTTTTTTACTATTGAGTTTGATGTGACGCTTACTGGCGTGAACATTATGTTTGATCTAGATGGTACGCTAATCTCTGCGGCCGAACGCCAGAGTTGCCTTATGAAAGCGATCGCCGGTCGGTACGGTATTAATTTGGATGCTGATGTTTATTGGCGGTTAAAGCGAGCTGGTGATGGTAATGTCGATGCGTTGCTGGGGATGGGTGTGGATTTAACAACGGCACGTCGTTTGCATCTTGCTTGGCTGCGGGATGTCGAGTCCCCATATTGGTTAAGTTTTGATTCGGTATTTGAAGATACTGTGAGTTCGTTGGAGGTCCTTGTTTTGAAGGGGGCTTCTCTCCACCTCGTTACTGCAAGAAGAGACAGCAGTCTCATGGTTTATCAAATACAACGCCTAGGAATTTTTCGTTACTTTAGAAGTATTAATTGCGTCAGTCCGGAGCGAGCGGTCGAAGAGAAGAGGGGGGTTATACTTGGAAAAAAAGGTATAGTACTGGTTGGTGATAGTGAAATTGATTTCAAGGCTGCACAAGTGTCAGGGTGTGAGTTCCATGCTGTTTCTACGGGGCAACGTAGCTCATCATTTCTTTCGAGGTTGGGCGGCGCTGCAGTCTGGTCCAGTCTAACGGGTTGCATTTCACGGATTGCTGATGAATATCATGGCTAATGAAGAGAAGAGTAGACTTGATGCGGTGGCAATGAAGTCCGTTTATGATAAGGGCGCAAACGCGGCTGGGATTCGTTATGGCTATAAAGTTGCTAGCAGGTTTATTAAGTATGGAGCTACGCTCGAGTTGGGTCCGGCAGAGGGGTTGATGACCGAGCTGTTATGTTCGGTGGTTCCCTCTCTGACTTGCGTCGATGGGTCCGAATTATTTTGCAAGGAACTGAAAAAGAAATTTCCTAATGTATTTGTCATAAATTCATTATTCGAAGATCTTTTTTTGGAGTCGAAGTTTTTAAATATTATTCTTGGTCATGTGTTGGAGCATGTGAATGATCCCGTGGTTGTACTTGAGAGAATAAAGCAATTCCTGCTGCCCCAGGGGGTGATTTTTGCCGCCGTTCCTAATGCGCGATCGCTCCATCGTCAGGCGGCGGTGGAAATGGGAATTCTTGACTCAGAGCATGCCCTAAATGAAATGGATATTCATCATGGGCATCGCCGTGTATTTGATCCTGAATCATTTCGACAGGTCTTTATTCGGGCAGGTTTGAAAGTGGATTTTTTTGGTGGGTATTGGCTTAAGCCGGTATCAAATGGTCAGATCGAGCGGGATTGGGATGGGGAAATGATTGGGGCGTTCATGAAGCTGGGAGAGCGCTATCCAGACGTGGCAGCGGAGATATATGTCGTTGCTTCGCTGCCTGGAGAAAGCTCGTGAGCATGGGGTTTCAGTTCAAAAAATACTTGAAAACTTTTAGCGCCGCTATTTTTCCAGCCAGGAAGCGACATGGTTTACAGTGTTAATAACGTATTGAGCTTCTTCGTCCTCTAAAGTTGGACTCATTGGTAAGCTCAGAATTTGGCTGTGAATCAATTCGGTAATGGGGAAGTCCCCTTTTAAGTATCCAAGATTTCCATACGCAGATTGAAGGTGTGGTGGTGTGGGGTAGTGAATACCCGTATCCACTCCTGCAAGCGCCAACTTTGCTCGGAGTAGGTCTCGCAGCGTGTGCCGTATAGTAAATGTGTGCCAAACCATACTTCCAGAAAAGTCTGGCATAGGAAGCGTTAGTAAGGATGAGTCAAGACCATTCAGGTACATATTGGCGATTTCACGACGCCGAGAATTATCGGCCTCAAGGCGTGCCAGTTTAACTGAGAGGAAGGCGGCCTGGATGGCATCAAGGCGACAATTGTAACCTGGGAATTCATTCACATATTTTGTTGAGGATCCATAATTCCCCAGTTTTCTGCAGCGTTCAATTAGTTCATGATTCCCACTTGTTATCGCGCCTGCATCACCAAGGGCGCCAAGATTCTTGCCAGGGTAAAAACTAAAGCCAGCCGCGTCACCTAACGAGCCAGCCCTTTTGCCCATGTATTCCGCACCATGAGCTTGTGCAGCGTCTTCAATAACAAGCAGTTCATATTGGTGTGCAATATCATTTATCTTGGCCATATCTGCAATGCGACCATAAAGATGCACCGGTAGAATGGCCCGCGTACGTTTGGTGATTGCAGCCTCTATTCTGAATGGGTCAATATTGTATGAAAGCAGATCCGGTTCAACGGGGATGGGTGTCGCCCCCGTGTGGCTAACGGCCAGCCAAGTAGCAATATAGGTGTTCGCAGGGACGATCACCTCATCACCTGGGCCGATACCATAGGCTTTCAGGATCAGATGCAAAGCATCTAGTCCATTGCTTACCCCGAGCGCGTATGGTGTATTGCAGAACGTAGCGAATCTGGACTCAAAGTCTTGCACCTCTTGGCCTTGAATATACCAACCAGAATCCAACACGCGAGAGAATGCTTGATTCAGCGCTGCAGCGTCGCGTTGATTAATTTTCTTTAGATCAAGAAACAGTACATGCATGAATAGGACCGTTAATGTAGGTTGCTGTCAATATCTATTGGAAACTACGACGCCATATTGCAACAACCAACTAAACGGGCCGAAGCTTTTGAGCCTCAGCAATAAACTCCTCCTTGTCGCGAATATAGTCGGATTCATCGAACGGTGTGTCGGCCAAGACCATCAAGACACAATCCTCCGAAAAGTCATACATTTCGCGCCAAACCATAGACTCCAGAAGAATGCCTTGTGCCGGATGATCCAGGAGCACCTGAATCTGCTCGTGTCCATCGTCTAGCAGGAAACGGCAGCTACCGCGGACTGCTACTACTACCTGTCGAAGATTCCGGTGCGCATGAAGGCCGCGACGGACGCCAGGTTTGGTGTCGAACATGTAATACACCCGGCGCACCGTAAAGGGAACATTGACCCCCTCTTCTAGTGCAATCAATGCCCCTCGTTCGTCGCCATGTGCCTGTAACTGCATGAAGCGTATGTTCATCGTCATCCTCAATACTGAGCTTGGTCGCGATTACCGGATACCAACGTAGCGTCTAAAACGCCATTTTCTGTATCGCCACTGACTCGGCGTATCTTTGTGCCGGTGTTTGGTGGCCGATGGACGAATGGCGGCGTTTGCGATTGTAAAACACCTCAACGCAATCAAATAGGTCCTTGCGCGCCTCGGCGCGTGTCACATAGCGGCGGTGGAAAACGCGCTCGCTTTTCAAGCTGTTGAAGAAGCTTTCCATCGGTGCGTTATCCCAAAAGTTACCCTTCCGGCTCATCGATGCCTCCATGCCATATTCCGTCAGCAGCGCTTGGTAATCGTGGCTGCAATACTGGCTGCCCCGATCCGAGTGGTGCAGCAAGCCAGGCTTCGGTTTGCGCCGGAATCGCGCCATGCGCAAGGCGTTGATGACCAGCTCGCGCGTCATGCGTTCGTCCATGGCCCAGCCGATAATGGCGCGGGTATGCAGGCCCATGACGACTGCCAGATAGAGCCAGCCCTCGCGGGTCGGAATGTAGGTGATATCAGCTGTCCAGACTGTATCCGGCGCCGTGGTGCTGAATTGCCGATCCAGCACATTGGGCGCCACCGGCATTGAATGCTTGCTGTTGGTCGTTGCCTTGTAGCGCCGCTTGTGGCGTGCCCGGATGCCATGCTTCTGCATCAATCGCTGGATACGCGCCTTACTCACGGGATGTCCTCGGAACTTGAGTTCCTGATAGATACGCGGCGAGCCATAAGCGCCGTGGAATTCAGTATGGATGCTGCGAATCAACGCAAGCAATTGCGCATCCGACAGCCAGTGCGTCGGGCCGCCGCAGGCCTGCCAATCAGCAAAGCCGCTTGTGCTGACGGACAAGCGCTTGCACAGCGACTGCAGCGGGTAGTGTTGGCGCATCTGGTCAATCACGGCGTACTTCACTGTGACTTCTTCGCGAAGTACGCCGTGGCTTTTTCCAGGATTTCGAGCTCCATCTTGAGACGGGCGTTCTCGGCACGCAGGCGGGACAATTCCATCTGCTCGGGCGAAACCGGCTTGCCAGAACCGGTGGCCAGCCTCCCGGCTTTATGGGCCTTGCGCCAGTTGCCCAGGGTCTGCTCGGAAATACCCAAGTCGCGTGCAACCTGGGCCGGCCTCTTGCCTTCAGCCTCAACCAGACGGATCGCTTCCTGCTTGAATTCGGTGGTGTAGCTTTGTCGGGGAATTTTGTACATTCGGAACCTCTGTAGACCAGTTTAACCAGCTACAGTTGGTATCCGAAATCCGCGTCCAAGCTCACTTTTGTAAGGCCTCTTCCATGGAGTCACCTTGCTGAAGAAGCTGATTTAGACGGACTACGGCGCAGGTATGCCGTAAGTCATGAGCGGTGACTGATTCTTTGCCGGTTCGATCCCGCAGTTCAGCCAGGATAGGCTCAGGCAGATTGTCAGATAACTTGGCGAACAGCTTGGTGATGGACTCCGTCGAAAGTGGCTGGTTTTTCTGAGAGTTCAGCAAGTACGGATGATCGGGGCGGCCACGGTAATTCTCGACATAGGTCTGAACCAACTTCGCGACAGGTTCGCTAACCGGCACCTGCCGGATCGACTGGGCGGTCTTGATGCTGGGCCGAGAGTAACGCGGATCGTCGTCCTCATCAGCATATCGATTTGTCTGAACATTCAGCCAATAACGCATTCGCTGCTGCCGGTTGTCGTAAGCACTCTTGATCGCGTCCACAGGCAGGAGTAGCGCTTCGGCTCGGCGTAAGCCCTGGTGCAGCATCAGAAAGAATGCCAGATAGACCTGCCAGCGAACCTTTTCGCGAGAAAACGGATTGCGTGCGGCTACGGGGTCGAGATGTTCGTAGAGCGCCGAAACCACATTGGCCGGTAGTGAGCGAACTGCCTGTGTCGGCTGGCGCCGGCGAATGTGCAGTTGGTCATAGAGAAAATTCAGACAGTGCAGCCGTTCCTCGATTCGCTTTAGACGTGAGTTCGGGATCGCACTGCGCGACAACCAGGTCACGATCGAGGTGACAAAGTCCAAGCCAGTTTGCCAACGTGCTTCATCGGCGTCGGTCTGTGTCGCCTGGTTGCGAATTGAAACGAACCAGGACTCCAAGACCTCGGCCAAGATGACTTCTTCGAGATGAGCCAACGCTTCGTCCAGCGCGCCATTGCCGCGAAGGTAGTCGGCATGAAGGTATAAGTTTTCTATGTAACGGAGTTTCTTGGTCAACGTGGCGGGCGCCAACTGCGCACCTGCCATGATCGACCAGACGGTCGCCCAGTAGCGCGGGACATGTCGCTCATCCACAAGGACGGGCCCACGTAGCGAATTAGGGACGGCAGGATGGTTCAGTATTTTGAAAGGCAAGCAGAACCCTCGGGGAGCATCAGCAAAACTACCGTTACCAGAGCGAAGCGTTGCGGTAGTTATAGGAAAACACAGCCAGTTTATGCAACACCTCGAAAACTACCGTGCTTACGTATAATCATTATTATGTAAAGCTGTATAAATTCATGCAGCCATCGTCAGCTGCACATGCGATCAACCAGAACCGCACCGGCAACCCGGCCTTGCCTATCCCCGGTCCGCAAAATCAGATTGCCGCTGCCGATCATCGGCAGTGCCACGCGCAAGCGACTTCCCCGTGGTGCCGAGCTAAGGCAAACTGCCGGCGTATTGCCGCTGCCGAACCATCTGCAACGGTTTTTCAAACGCATCAACCGCTAAGGACGGTTGGGCTTTTTTCCATATCAGTGAAAGACCTCAGAATGAAAGCGTTTGCCGTATTTTTGGCCTGCCTGCTGTCGGTTTCGACCCTGGCTGCCGCGCCCCATGTGCTGATCAAGACCAGCCTTGGCGATATTGAAGTCGAATTGAACCAGGACAAGGCGCCGATCTCGGTAGCCAACTTCCTGAGCTATGTGCAGTCTGGCTACTACGCCGGTACGATTTTCCATCGGGTTTATCCTGGTTTTGTTGCGCAAGGCGGCGGCTTGCTGCCCAATCTGACCGAAAAGAAGCCGACAGCCGCGCCCATCGTCAATGAGGCAGGAAACGGGTTAAAGAATCTGCGAGGGACCATTGCCATGGCACGCCTTCCTGACCCCAACTCCGCCACCAGCCAGTTTTATTTCAACCTGGTTGATAACAGCTCCCTTGATCAGTCATCGAGCAATGGCTTTGGCTATGCCGTGTTTGGCAAAGTGGTCAATGGCATGTCGGTAGTTGATGCCATGACGAAAATTCCGACCACGACGGTTGGCGGCTATGAATATGTGCCCACCACGCCAATTACCATCCTGTCGGCGGCAGTCGTTGCGGCTACGCCATCGTTCTCGGCCAGTGTCACAGCAAGCGGCACCGCGGCGGCGCAAACGCTGGATCTGGTAGTGGCACCGGGCAGCGCCGATCTGAACAAGGCTGCGCATACATTTGCCGCGGCGGTTCTGCCCAATGGCGCGACCTATATGCTGACCCCTAACGGCGTGCAGGCGTTCGACCTGAATGCGCCAGCGGCCTTTGCTGCCGGCTATCTGCAAGCCAGCGCGAGCTATCGCCTGATCAGCGGGCTCAATACTGCTGGCTTGGCCGGCACGACGATTTACGCCGGCTATGGCTTGGGTACCAACCCGCAGAATGCGCTGAGCGAGCTGTTGAGCAGCCAACGTATGTTGCCGGTTTACACCTTCAACTGATCAAGCTAGCGGGAAAAGCGGGCGGCGATTGTCATGTCTGTACTGCGGATTTCAACGTACAACATTCACAAGGGCATGTCGCCGCTCAACCGGCACCATGTCCTGCATCAGCTCAAACAGGCGGTGCAGGGCTTGCGTGCCGATCTGTTGTTTTTGCAGGAGGTGCAGGGTGAGCACACCCGCCGCGCTGCGCGGCATGCCGATTGGCCCGCCCTGCCCCAACATGTATTTCTGGCGCCCGATCATCACCATGCTTATGGCTGCAATGCGCAGTACCGCAGCGGCCACCATGGCAATGCGCTGCTGTCGCGTTTTCCGATTTCGCGCATCCATAACGAAGATATCAGCGTCAACCGGCTGGAGCGGCGTGGTCTTCTGCATGGCGCGATTGTCGTCAACGGCTGGCCGCAGGCGCTGCATTGCCTGTGTGTGCACCTGAATCTGCGCGCGGCCGACCGGCGCAAGCAACTGCTGGTCTTGAGCGACTATGTGCGGCAAAACGTGCCCGATGACGCACCGCTGATCATCGCCGGCGATTTCAACGACTGGCGCGGTGATGCCTGCGAGCTGCTGGGCCAGCAGCTGGGCATGCAGGAAGTATTTACCAGCCTTCATGGCCGCACGGTGGCCAGTTTTCCGGCGCGCCTGCCATTATTGGCACTGGACCGCATCTATCTGCGTGGTCTGGTAGCCCGTACCGCCGAAGTACACGGCGGACGGCAATGGCAAGGTTTGTCCGACCATCTGCCTCTCAGCGCCACGGTGCAATTGCAGTAATGCAGGACGCACGCAGCCGGCTCGATAGTGCTCCATTCGACTACCTGCCCTGCAAGGACGGCAAGCTGCTGCTGCGCCATCTTGGCAAGGTAGTCAAAACGCTGAGCGGGCGCGCGGCCAGCCAGTTCTTGCTGAAAGCAGGCCGGCTGGACGGCCAGGCGCTGCAGCTATTGCTGGCGCGTGAAACTGGCCAGTTCAAATTTGGCAACGAAAAACAGCGTGATGGACTACCACGGTAACCGCTTGCAGCTGCTGTGCAACGGGCGCGAATACTTCCCGGCCTTGTTGGCCGTCATCAGCACCGCGCGCCGCGAAGTATTCATCGAAAGTTATCTGTTCGAAGCCGACGACATCGGTCGGGCGGTCAGTGCCGCACTGATTCGTGCGGCACGGCGTGGTGTTGCCACCCATCTTCTGGTGGATGGCTTCGGCGCGCATGGCCTGCCGCCCGCCCTGCGCCGCAGCCTGCAGCAAGGCGGCGTGCGCCTGCTGTTCTTTCGCCCGGAACCACACTTCCTGCACCTTGATCGGCAGCGGCTACGCCGGCTCCATCGCAAGCTGGCGGTGATCGATGGCCACACCGGATTTGTGGGCGGCATCAATATCCTGGCCGACACCACCGATGCTGCCGGACTCGCGCCACGCTATGACTATGCAGTGCAGGTAAACGGCCCCTTGGCGGCGGAAATTCGCAAGGTATGCGCCAGCCAGTGGCGCCGTACCGCCTGGATGCAACTGAAGCCGGAACTCGGGCGGCTGCCGCCCGCCCCGCCCTGCCCGCCTCGCCTCGGCAAGCACAGCGCACGCCTGGTGCGCCGCGACAATCTGCGGCATCGCCGCGATATCGAGCACGCCTATCTGCAAGCCATGCGCAATGCGCGGCAGGAGATTGTGCTCGCCAATGCCTACTTTTTGCCTGGCCTGACGTTTCGCCACGCACTGTTGGCAGCGCGTGCCCGCGGTATCCGCGTGGTGCTGTTGCTACAGGGGCGGATCGACCATCTGTTGCTGCACTATGCCTCGCGGGTGCTGTATCGGCCGCTATTGCAGGCCGGTGTGGAAATCCACGAGTACCAGGCTGGCTTTATGCATGCCAAGGTCGGGGTGATCGACCGCGAATGGTTTACCGTCGGCTCGTCGAATATCGACCCATTCAGCCTGCTGACAGCACGCGAGGCGAACCTGGTGGCGCGTGATGCGCAGCTTGCCGGTCAGCTGCGCGACGATATCCAGCGGCATATCGATCACGACGCACTGGCAGTTCCGCAATCGCTGCTGCGGCGTGGGCGCCTGATCACCGTACTATCCTGGCTGGCTTATCAGTTGGTGCGTTTGCTCCTTGGCATTACGGGCTATGGGCGGCGCGAGTACCGCGAATAGGTGCGCGACACTACTGACATCATGCTGTCAGTAGCCTTGGCGCACCATGCGTGTGCGGCACTTACGCACTACCCCAACCCGACCGGAGAATCCCGAATGAATGCTGTTGACTGGTTTGAAATCCCTGCTGCCAACTTTGAACGCGCTTGCGCATTTTATGAGTCGACCCTGGCGATCAAGCTCAATACCGACAACTATATGGAAAACATGCAGCTGGCTGCCTTTCCCTACCAGCATCCTGGCGTGGGCGGCGCGGTGATCAAGGCTGATCACCTGCAGCCTTCGGCAAGTGGCACGCTGGTTTATCTGTATACGAGGGTCGGCCGCGCTCCGTGAAAAAAACAGCCGTTTCTTACGTATCCAACTGATTGGAAGCACATTTTTCGTGAATTGTGCTACCTGCTACCAACCAGGATTCGAGCGTTAGAGCTTTATACCCGTCCGATCTTCCAGCTGCTTCTTAATAAAGCCCTTAGCGATTTCCTTTAAAAGATCCATGGTGAAGCCCCCCGCGGCCATGGCTCCGCTTTTGGTCTTGGCCCACACATCGGGATCGCGCACCGAATCTAGGAAGTCATGCCCTTCCCAGGTAAGCGCACGGAAGCTGATGCCTATCAAGGGATTGGTACCGCCGTTGTCAATAAATCTCGCTTCGCGCATCAGACGTAGGTGGTACTGAATCTCTTCTTGGGTTGCTCCATCAATCTGGAGTACCAGTTCAGCTGGATCAAGAAGCACCACTCCGCCTGGTCGGACAGGCATATCCTCCAGTTTCAATAGCAGATTCCGAACCAAATCCATATCGCGCTTCATATGCTCCACTCCCTAGCCTTCAGCCTCAGATACTACTACATCTAGTATTTTTATCTGGTCAATCAACTAGATATGGTGTTTTGATGTTGCGCATGATAGACCATTTCACTTATAGTGGCTTTAGCACTCGCTGACTTGGAGTGCTAAAAGGAAAAAGCCGCCAGGGCGGCAACCCGAAGCGGCTTTTGCGGATCATCTGACGAGCCCGCGGTCCTGCTGTGAAAAGCTGGCGAACGATATAGCAAGCGCATCATCCTTGCCAACCCGTTCGTCTGATGTGTGGGGCTTCCGTTGTCAGAACCACCCTTTGATTCCAGAGAGGATCAATCATGGCAATTGGCAAGACTCCCGGCACGAATACCGGAAAAAACGGCGGCATCTTCCAGGAGGTTGGCCCTCGTGGCGGCCTCAAGGAAAATTATGCAACTGTGCCGGATCATCGGCCACTCCCGCCTACTACTACGCCGGGCCATACTTGGGTACCGGTGGAACGTACGCCGGATAGCCACCGGTAATTGTTCGACGCAAGTCTAAAGGGACGGCTTGCCGTCCCTTTTTTCATTCATGCCGCCATAACCCCAAGACGATAAACCGCTCAGTATTACATTAACCGCAGCGGGTTCATCTCCACTTAGAATGGGGAGTTGAAGGTAGCAATAACTTGCTCTCGGAAATGCCCCATATGCAGCAAGGTCGCGAGTGGGCGACTTGTCGAGGTTCCGGCATCCAGAGTCAGGTCGACAGGTGCGATGGCATCTGACTCGTATTCTTCTGTTTCATGCTCCGCGCCGAATCGGGTTATATCCCCAAAGTTGGCGCTCAGCTCCCCTAGGACTGCTTGGCCACCGTGCACGCGCTCAATGCTGACTACGGCTTCGCCCGGAAGATCCTCGCCAACACGATGAGCGAAGTCACTCAAGTTCGGCTCCGCAAACGTCAGCAGCCAAGCGTCTTGGTTTACGGCACCCGTCACACGCAAAATACGACCAAGAACCTGCCGATAGTGCAACTCGGTCTTGATCGGACTGAGATGGCAGCAAACCTGCAGTCGAGGAATGTCCGTGCCTTCACTCACCATGCCAATACTGACAATCCATTGCGTGGTCGATTCACGGAAACGGCGGATTAGCTCTGCAGCGTCAGGATTCTGATAGCTGACAAGCATGACGGATTGAGCAAAAGTATCGGTCAGCATGTCGGCGATGCGCTTCGCATGAGCAACCGATGCTGCCACGACCAGCCCGCCAGCATAAGGGTTCTCCCGGCGAATTTGCGCGAGCCGATCACATCCTCGGGCCAGCATGAAACGTATGGCGTCTTCGTGGCTGATTAGCGCGTGATAGGGAAATTTGTCAGACTGCAGCAGTTCGGTGAACGATGAATAGGTTCGTATTTCCTCGCTACCGTCCCGAATGGAAATCGCCTCGTTATCGATCAGCACGATATGGGGGCGGCGGCAGACGCCGTCACGGACGGCCTCTACCAGGCCATAACGGAAATCACATTGAATCTGGCCTTCGGGGTCTGAGTATCGTGAGAGAACGATTGGTGCGCGATCCGATCGCCATGGCGTTCCAGACATGGCCAAGGTGACGTGGGCGCGATCCTGAATGTTGAACAGTATCTCCTCGCCCCAGCCGTTCGCATCGTCGCCGGTCGTGCCGGCACAATGGTGAATTTCGTCGAAGACGACCATTACGCGATGGTTGTCGAAAATTTCCCAGAATCCTGCGTCAAAATGCAGCAGGGCCTGATAGGTGTACGAACAGCCGACGGCACCAATCAGGCCGTCGAAGCGACGGCCAAGGGTTTTGCCAAACGCCTGTCGGAAGCCCTCGGCGACACTGACCGACGGCGAAAAACACAGCACGAAATCGATCTGGCCAGATGCCAGCAGCGCGCGTGCCAAGTGAGCAGCCATGGTCGTTTTTCCCGCACCGGGTGTCGCCAGACAGAAAAAATGCCGATGGTACAGGTAATGGTCTAGGGCAGTCTTGATGCATGCAGACTGCCAGTGGCGCAAGCTCATGCAGCTGGGGATGGCGCGAGTCGCTTCAGCACTGTTTCCACAGCCTTGATTTGGCCTAGAAGCTTGGAGCTGCGTTCCCGCGCACTGAGGTACTGCGGTTCGATATGGGCTTTGAGGTCGGGAAATTGGTTATAGAGGCGCATGTACTCTTCACTTTCGCCGACACAAGACAGCAGATCCACTTGGTACTGTCGGACGGTCTCTTGAAGCGTATCGGCGATTCGCATTGGCGGCGTCGCATTGCTGCCCATGTCTGGTGCCTCAATCACCACCGGCGCGCGTCGACGCCGTGTCGGCGCTTTCAAGAAACGCACTTTGGCAAACAGTTCGGTTTGGACATAGGTGGCAAATTCCCTCCCCTTCTTGTGCTTTTCCAGCAGGCCGAGCTTGATCAGTCGTAACACTTGCTTATAGGCCTTCTTGTGCAGATCAGGCCCCTTGTCGGGGTCGACATTCGCATCATGGGCGCCAATCGCGTCGCGTAGCTGCATGACTGTGAAATGATTCAAGCCTCGCGTTACGAGTACCTCGTAGAAAAGGGTATCCAGCTTGATGGTGGGATATTGCATCATGGCCTGCCGAGCGTTGGTTTTAAGCGCCTCCTCGGATGGGTGATTCAGAGGGGTTTTGGCGAAGGCTGCGGATTATAATCCGTGGTTTTATGGGTCGCAACTTAGGATAGTCCTTGCCTTTAATGGGGCAAGCGATGGGTAAGTTGTCGGTCCAATTCGGAGAAAAACTCCGTCAGATGCGCGCAAACAGAGGTCTATCTCAAGACGCCCTAGCGCTGATGGCCGACATTGATCGCAGCTATGTGGGGCGCATCGAACGAGGTGAGGTAAATATCACCCTCGAGAAGGCATATCAGCTCGCGAAAGTACTTGAGTGCCCTCTGACGGCACTTTTGCCAGACTAGAATCTGGCGTTCGCTCGCGTGGCGAATCCTCAGTCTGTTCAACGTCTTGCCGCGCGGTTCGAGCGGGTTGCTTGAGTCCGTTCAGTGTGCAGCCGGTTGATCAGGTATCTGCTTCGTGAGATTGGCAAGCAAACCAGCCTGGACATCTACGGTAGCTTGAAGGCGGATACAGGTGGCCTCGTGTTGCTTGGCCGCTGACCGCGCCGCCTCCAACTGACGTAATGCCTCCTCGCTCGCGGCACTCAATTGCTTGATCTGCTCCGCGAGCCTGGCCTGTGTCGCTTCCTGCTCGGCCACCTGGCGCGAAAGCGCCACACCGGCCTGCTCCTGCCGATCTTTTGCTGTTTCAGTCTGGCGCAGTGCCTTGCGCGTACCCGCAAGCTCCGTGATCACCTTAGCCAACTCCTGATGTATACGTGTCAGCTCATCCTGTTTCACGATCAACGATTGGCCTAGGTTACGGATTTCCATTTGGAGCTGCTGTACTTGGTGTTCGTGCCGGCGCTGGTCCTGCTCGCGCTGCTCCTTCACAGACTGCCGGTAATGTTCCAGCGCATCCCTTGCATGCTGGTGCTTCTCTTCCAGAGATTGGCGGTGCGCCTCGTTGTCTTTCAGGCGCTCGCCGAGGTCGGCGACCTGCTGGGTTAAACGCTCCATTGTGAGGCGGGCCTCGGCCAGCGCTTCGTCAACCGCGGTGCGCTGCGCGGTTTCGTCGCAGAGCGCCACCTCAGTACGCTGCAGCTGGCTACTTAGTCCTGCGTTCTCCTGGCGAAGCTGGGCAATGAGCGCGTCTTTATCCTGCAGCTTGGCTTCGTACTGCTGGCGCTGCTCAATGAGCAGCTCATTGGCCTCTTCCTTGAGACGCGCGCCAAGCCTGCTGGCCAGTTCCTGGATTGCCTCGCTGACCGAGATGCCTTTGCCTGCCCCGCCGCCGTCTTCATCCTCCAGCTCGCGCAAATAGCGCTGGATAGTGGTTTTCGACCCCGTATTGCCGAGCTGTTCGCGCACGGCGTCGATCGATGGATGGCGCCCTTGGGCCACCAGGCGATCCCGGGCTTGTTGGACTTCTGACTTGAGTACGCCGCTGCGTGCCATGGTGGTCTCCTGAGAATTTCATACCATATTACGTATTATGTAATTACACATAAATATTGCGCAACATCGAATAAGATTTTCGAAAAAATTAAGGCGTGATAATCAAGAATTATCACGCCTTATTCTGTTGGGGGGCGCAAAAGCGAACGTAAGTTGGTATGAAACCCTACCCGGTGTGCTTGCGCCCTCTCATCATTCGATACGCTGCCGGAATCACCAGCATCGACAGCAGCGGCGCCGTGACCATGCCACCAACCATAGGAGCGGCAATGCGGCTCATCACTTCTGAGCCGGTGCCGCTACCCAGCAGGATGGGCAAGAGGCCAGCCAGGATCACCGCTACCGTCATGGCTTTGGGTCGCACGCGAAGCACCGCGCCCTGGCGGATGGCCTGGTCGAGCACGTGATCGCTCAACGCCAGGCCGTGTTCCTGCCGCATGGCCGCTGCCTGCTTCAGGTAGAGGAGCATAACCACGCCGAACTCGGCTGACACCCCGGCCAAAGCGATAAAACCCACGCCGGTCGCGACCGATAGGTTGTAGCCCAGCAGGTAGAGGAACCATATGCCACCGGTGAGTGCCAGCGGCAGCGTCGCCATGATCAGTGCAGCTTCATCCAAGCGCCGGAAGGTGAGGTAGAGCAGCACGAAGATGATAAGCAGCGTGGCCGGCACCACCAGTTTGAGGCGCGAGTTCGCCCGCTCCAGAAATTCGAAGTGGCCCGAGTAGCTCAGGCTCATGCCTGGTGCGAGCTTGATCTCTCGGCCGATGGCAGTGCGCAGATCGGCCACCACCGAGGCCAGGTCGCGGTTTCGCACATCGACGTATACCCATCCGGAGGGTCTGGCGTTCTCGCTCTTGAGCATCGGCGGCCCGTCGCTGACCTTGACCTGCGCCACGGTGCCGAGGGTGATCTGCGCCCCCATCGGGGTCAGCATCGGGAGATTGCGCAGGCTCTCCAACGAATCGCGCAGCTCGCGCGGGTAGCGCACATTGATGGGAAAGCGCGCCAGGCCCTCCACCGTTTCGCCCACGTTGTCGCCACCGATGGCGCTGGCCACCACCGATTGCACGTCGGCGATGTTGAGCCCGTAGCGGCCTGCGGCGGCGCGGTCGATATCGACGTCGATGTAGCGTCCACCCGTTAGCCGCTCAGCCAGCGCCGAACTGACGCCGGGCACGGTTTTGGCAACCCGTTCAACCGCTTGGGCGACTCGGTCGATGGCGGCCAGGTCGGTGCCGGCCACCTTCACCCCGATCGGGCTCTTGATGCCGGTGGCCAGCATGTCGATGCGGTTGCGGATCGGCGGCACCCAGATATTGGCGAGACCGGGCACCTTCACCACCCGGTCCAGTTCCTCGGTCAGCTTCTCCATGGTCATGCCCGACCGCCATTGCGCGCGCGGCTTGAAGCGGATGGTGGTCTCGAACATTTCCAACGGTGCCGGGTCGGTGGCGGTTTCCGCCCGGCCGGCCTTGCCGAACACGCTGTCGACTTCGGGCACGGTCTTGATCAGCCGGTCGGTCTGTTGCAGCAGCTCGCCTGCCTTGGCGGCCGAGAGGCCTGGCAGTGCCGAGGGCATATAGAGCAGGTCGCCTTCGTCCAGCGGCGGCATGAACTCGCCGCCAAGATGCATGAGCGGCCAAGCCGTCGTCGCGAAGGCCAGTAGCGCCAGGGCCAAGGTGGCCTTGGGCCAGCGCAGCACCCTGTCCAGCAAGGGGCGGTAGAGAGCGATCAAGCCACGGTTGAGCGGGTTGGCGTGTTCAGCCGGGATGCGGCCACGTATCCAGTAGCCCATCAGCACCGGAATCAGCGTCACGCTCAAGCCGGCGGCGGCGGCCATGGCGTAGGTCTTGGTGAAGGCCAGCGGGCCGAACAACCGGCCCTCCTGTGCTTCCAGCGTGAACACCGGGATGAAACTCAGGGTGATGATCAGCAGGCTGAAGAACAGCGCCGGCCCGACCTCGGCCGCTGCCTCGGTTATCACCTGCCAATGCTGGGCGCCAACGAGCTGTTCGCCTGGGTGCCGGTGCAGCCATTGCTCGACGTGCTTATGGGCGTTTTCGATCATCACCACCGCCGCGTCGACCATGGCGCCGATGGCAATGGCGATGCCGCCCAGACTCATGATGTTGGCGTTCACCCCCTGGTAGCGCATGACGATGAAGGCGGCTAACACGCCCAGCGGCAGCGCGACGATGGCCACCAGGGCCGAGCGCAGGTGCCACAGGAACACCACGCACACCACCGCCACCACGATGAATTCTTCGACCAGCTTGTGCGTCAGGTTGTCCACCGCGCGATCGATGAGCTGGCTGCGGTCATAGGTGGTCACGATCTCCACGCCTGCCGGCAGGCTGGCCTTCAGCTCGTCTAGCTTGGCCTGCACGGCGGTGAGGGTAGTGCGAGCATTCTTGCCCGAGCGCAGGATCACCACCCCGCCGGCTACCTCGCCCTCGCCGTTTAGTTCGGCGATACCGCGGCGCATTTCGGGGCCGAGCTGCACGGTGGCGACATCGCCTAACCGTACTGACACGCCGCCGGCTGTGGTTTTGAGCGGGATGGCGCGGAAATCGTCAAGGGTTTTCAGATAGCCGCCGGCACGCACCATGTACTCGGCTTCGGCTAGTTCCAGCACGGCGCCGCCGGCTTCCTGGTTGGCGGCCTGGATGGCAGCGATGGCCTGCTGGTGGCTCACGCCGTAGCTGGCCAGCTTCAGCGGGTCGAGCACGACCTGGTACTGCTTGACCATGCCGCCGACTGAGGCGACTTCCGCTACGTTGGGCAGGCTTTTCAGCTCGAACTTGAGGAACCAGTCCTGCAGCGCGCGCAGTTGCGCCAGATCGTGCCGGCCGGTTTTGTCGACCAGGGCGTATTCGTAGACCCAGCCGACGCCGGTGGCATCGGGCCCCAGCGACGCTTTTGCCGTGGCTGGCAGTTTGCCCTGCACCTGGTTCAGGTATTCGAGCACGCGCGAGCGCGCCCAGTAGAGGTCGGTGCCGTCCTCGAATAGCACATAGACGAAGCTGTCGCCGAAGAAGGAGAAGCCGCGCACCGTCTTGGCGCCCGGCACCGACAGCATGGTGGTGGTGAGCGGATAGGTGACCTGGTTCTCGACGATCTGCGGCGCCTGGCCGGGGTAGGACGTGCGGATGATGACCTGCACGTCGCTCAGATCTGGCAGAGCATCGAGCGGCGTCGTGCGCACCGCCCAGATGCCCCAGCCGGCTAAGAAGAGCGTCGTCAGCAGCACGAGGAAGCGGTTAGCCACCGACCAGCGGATCAGCTTTTCGATCATGGCTGGCTCCCGGCGCCCAGCTTGGCCAACACACCGCTGAGGCTGGCTTCCGAGTCGATCAGGAACTGACCCGAGGCCACCACCTGCTGACCTGCTGCCAGACCATGGCGGATCT
>NZ_JAYRLZ010000268.1:0-473 GCF_041904975.1 Chitinimonas sp.
ATGCCTGGCACGGCGCCAGGCATTTTCATTTTCCGATGCAGAACCGGCTGAAAATCTCGCCCAGCAAATCATCGGCGCTGAATTCGCCGGTAATGCTCGATAGCGCCAGCTGGGCGAGGCGCAGTTCTTCGGCAAACAGCTCGACCTGCTGCCACACCTGGGCAGCAGTATGCAGATGCGCGGCGGCGCGGCGGATCGCATCGAGATGGCGCTCGCGCGCCAGATAGATGCCGGCGTCCGAGCCGCCCCAGCCCACCATATCGAGCAGGGTCTGCTTGAGCAGATCGAGGCCGATGCCGGACTTGGCAGACAGCCGCACCACCGGATGATCGTCCTCAACACCACGCCCGAGCGGCTCGCCGGTCAGGTCGATCTTGTTGAACACATACAATTTGGGCAGGCGCGCCGGTAGCCGATCGAGAATGGCGCGGTCGTGTTCGGTCACGCCTTCGCGGCTATCGATCAGCAATAGC
>NZ_JAYRLZ010000268.1:483-5787 GCF_041904975.1 Chitinimonas sp.
CCACCGCCGCCCAGGTTCGTTCGATACCGATTTTTTCAACCGTGTCATCGGTATCGCGCAGGCCGGCGGTATCGATGATATGCATCGGCACTCCGTCGAGCTGGATCAGCTCGCGCACCGTGTCGCGTGTAGTGCCGGCGATATCGGTAACGATGGCGATATCTTCGCCCGCCAGTGCATTCATCAGGCTGGACTTGCCGACATTGGGCTGGCCGATCAGCACCACATGCATGCCTTCACGCAGCAGCGCACCCTGGCGGGCGGTGGCCAGCACGCTGTCCAGCTGGCTGTGAATGCTCGCCAATTTGCCGCGTGCATCGGCCGCTTCGAGGAAATCGATATCTTCCTCGGGAAAGTCGAGGGTCGCTTCCACCAGCATGCGCAGATTGATCAGCTGCTCCACCAGGCGGTGGATTTCGCCGGAGAACGCGCCAGACAGCGAACGCAATGCCGAGCGGGCGGCTGCTTCCGAGCCGGCGTCGATCAGATCAGCCACGCTTTCCGCCTGGGCCAGATCGAGCTTGTCGTTCAGAAAAGCGCGGCGGGTGAATTCGCCTGGTTCAGCCAGCCGTGCGCCCAGCTCCAGGCAGCGGCGCAGCAACATCTGCATCACCACCGGGCCGCCATGGCCCTGCAGTTCCAGCACATCTTCGCCGGTAAACGAATGCGGCGCCGGGAAAAACAGCGCCAGGCCCTGGTCGATCACCTGCCCGGCCGCATCGCAAAAACTGGCGTAATGAGCGTGGCGCGCACGCAGCGGCTTGCCTGCCAATGTTTTCGCCAAGTCCGACAGATTGCTGCCAGATACCCGCAGCACACCGACACCGCCACGACCGGGCGCGGTGGCAATGGCAACAATGGTGTCGCGGCTTGGCTGGGTATGGGTCATGGTATGGCTCATCGGAGGGTGGAGCTATGGTGGCGCATGCATGGCGCCAATCGCAAGGGCGGGCGTTATCCACAAAGCACAAGGCCCGGCAATGCCGGGCCTTGAATGCACAGATCAGCCGCGATCAGGCCTTGGCCTTGTCGGCGTTTTCGATCTGCCGGGTGATATACCACTGCTGGGCAATCGAGAAGGTGTTGTTCACCACGTAATACAGCACCAGGCCAGCCGGGAAGAACAGGAACATGAAGGAGAACACCAAGGGCATGATCTTCATCATCTTGTCCTGCATCGGGTCGGCCGATGGCGGGTTGAACAGGGTTTGCACATACATCGAAATGGCCATCAGCACCGGCAGCACATAGTAAGGGTCGGCCACCGACAGATCATGCACCCACAGCATCCACCCGGCGTGGCGCAATTCCACCACCGCCTGCAGCATATAGAACAGGCCAAGGAAAATCGGCATCTGGATCAACAGCGGCAAGCAGCCCGACAGCGGATTGGCTTTTTCCGACTTGTATAGCTCCATCACCGCCTGCTGGAACTTCATGCGGTCGTCGCCGTATTGCTCCTTCAGGCGCTGCATGCGCGGGGCCAGCTTTTTCATTTTGGCCATCGAACGGTATTGCGTGACAGCCAAGGGGTAGAACGCCAGCTTGATCAACAGGGTGAACACGACAATCGCCCAACCCCAGTTGCCAATAACGCCGTGGATCTGCGACAGCAGCCAGAACATCGGCTGGGCAATCACCTTGAAAATGCCGTAGTCCTTGACCAGATCCAGCCCCGGCGCCGCCGCTTCCAGCGCGCGGGTTTCTTCCGGACCGGCATACAGCGGCACGGACAGACTGCCGCTTGCACCCGCTGCCACGGTAGGCACCTTCACCACTGCAGCGACTTCAAACAGACCATCGGGCTTCTTTTCGACCTTGAACTGACAGTTCTTCGGCTTGCACACATTGTTGCCATTGCTGGGCGACAGCAGCCAGGCACTGGCAAAGTAATGTTGCAGCATGGCAACCCAGCCATCCTGCCCTTCCAGCACATGCTCGGCCTTGTCCTTCTCGATATCCTTGAATTCCAGCTTCTTGAACTTGCTGGCATCGGTGAAGATGGCCGGGCCGGTGAAAGTGGAGGTTCCAAAGCGCTCGTTCGAGCCCTTGGGCGGAACGCTGTCACGACGCAGGCTGAAATAGGCCGAGGTATCGAGCGCTGCGGTGCTGCCGTTATTGATCTCGTATTTCACGTCGATCACATAGCTGCCGCGCTTGAAGGTGTAGATCTTGGCGACCTTGACGCCACCGATCACCGGCGCTTCCAGACGCACCGCCACCGAATCCTTGCCGTTTTCCAGCTTGGCCTCGCTCACATCGCTGGTAAACAGGGTGCGATGGGTGGGCAGATTGGCGACATTGCCGTTGATCAAGCCAGTGAGCGCCACATAGGTATGGTCGCCGCTGTCTTGCAGCAGCACGAAAGGCTGCTTGGCATCGTCGATCTGGCCATGCTTGATCAGGCTCAGCTTGCGCAGATCGCCACCCATGGTGTCGATCTCGGCAATCACCATATCGGTAACCACCTTGATACGGCTGCCCTGCTGCAGCTTGCCATTGTCGGCCACGGCGGCAGGTACATCGGTTACCGGCTTGCCATCAGCAGTCTGGGTTTCGGCGATGGTGGCCTGAACCGGCTTCGGCGCATAGAAATGCTGCCAGCCAAACAAGATGGCAAAAGACAGCAGCACGAAAATGATAAGACGCTTGGTTTCCATATCGGAAAGTCTCGGTCGTGAAACGGTTTAGGGAGCTTCGAACACATCGCCTAGCACGGTAACTACCGTCCGTAGCTGTAGCGCAGTGAGTAAACCATTGATCTATTGCAGTTCCATCCCGAGCCCGACGCTGAGCGGGCGCCTGCGTGCATCGGCAAGCGGCGTGCAGGACGGGATCAACATCAGGGCACCGGGTCGTGTCCACAACCCCCGAAAGGGTGGCAGCGCGAAAGCCGGCGGATTGTAAGCCATCCGCCGCGCACGGTGCCATGGCGCCGCAATGCTTCGGCGGCGTACTCCGAACACGACGGCGTGAAGCGACAATTGGCGCCCAGTATCGGGCTCAATGTGTAACGGTAAACCTGGATCAGCAGGATCAGGAGGCGGGACATGGCCGATATCGATCAAGCAGGCGCAACAAAGCAGCGCGTGCCTCGCCCGCTTTTGCCCTGCACACCGGTTGCTTGGCGCGAATGATCAGGTCAAGCGCCTGCAGTTCAGCCGCATGCAGCCTGAAAGTCTCGCGGACCAGGCGCTTGATGCGATTGCGGCCTACCGCGCGCTTCACGATCTTTTTGGCGACAACGACACCAACGCGCGCCTGCCCCAGGCTGTTCGGTTTGGACCAGACCTGAAACCACGCATTGGACTGAGTGCGGCGCAAACTAAAAACGGATGAAAATTCATCCGTTTTTAACAGGCGTTGCTGCCTGGTGAAGCGATACGTCAAACGGCGATTACACCGACAGACGATGACGACCCTTGGCGCGACGTGCAGCCAGCACAGCGCGACCGCCACGAGTGCGGCTGCGGACCAGGAAGCCATGCGTGCGCTTGCGGCGAATGACGGAGGGTTGATAGGTGCGTTTCATGGCAATGCCCCTGAAGACTTAACTGGTAATGAAGAAACGTGCGATTAGACGACAAAATTCCTTTATCTGTCAACGACGTTTTTTTCCCTGCCCTGTGGATAAGCCCTGTGAAACCGACTAGAATGGGCCCCCTTTCAGTACGGATTCGCTGGTTATCCAGCAGCTGTGCATGATTCTTTCACGCCCCGCGTGACACGGCCGTACAGTCGTCTTGTTCCGACAAGCCCGCCCTGCAACCAGCGCCGTGCCAATACAAGCCTAAAAAAGTCCATGATGTCACCTGTCGAACAATTTTGGCCGAGCTGTCTTGCCCGGTTCGCCGAGGAATTGTCCGCGCAGCAATTCAACACCTGGATCAAGCCGCTCGTCTGCTCACTCGACGAAGACGCCTTGGTTCTGTACGCGCCCAACCAGTTTTCCCTGCAATTCGTCAAAGATCGCTTCATGCCGCGTATCGAGAAGTACGCTGGCGAGTATTTTGGCGAAAGCATCATGATCGAATTGCGCGTAGGCAGCAGCAAGCCGACCCGGCCGGTGCCGGTGAGCCGCCCGGCTGCGCCGGTGCAGCCCGCGCCGGATCAGGCCGAACCGATGCCGGAACCGGATTCCGACCCCGACACCCGCGTGCCGGTCAACAAGCCGGTGAGCATCCGGCCACTGGCGTCGAACGAAACCACCCGGCTCAACCCGAATTTCACCTTCGAAACCCTGGTGACCGGTAAGGCCAACCAGCTGGCGCGTGCTGCGGCGATCCAGATCGCCGAAAACCCCGGCTCTGCCTACAACCCGCTGTTTGTCTATGGCGGCGTGGGCCTGGGCAAGACGCACTTGATCCAGGCAATCGGCAACTATCTGCACCAGCACAATCCGGAAGCGAAGATCCGCTATATCCACGCCGAGCGCTATGTGGCCGACGTGGTACGAGCCTATCAGCACAAGGCGTTTGATGAATTCAAGCGCTACTACCACTCGCTGGACTTGCTGCTGATCGACGATATCCAGTTTTTCTCGGGCAAGAACCGCACCCAGGAAGAATTCTTCTACGCCTTCAATGCCCTGATCGAGGGCCATCGCCAGGTGATCATCACCTCCGATCGCTATCCGAAGGAGATCGAAGGAATCGAAGATCGGCTGATCTCGCGCTTTGGCTGGGGCCTGACTGTTGCGATCGAGCCACCGGAACTGGAAATGCGTGTGGCGATTCTGCACAAGAAAGCGGAATCAGAAGGCTTCAAGCTCGATTCCAGCGTATCTTTCTTCGTCGCCAAGCATATCCGCTCCAATGTGCGTGAGCTGGAAGGCGCCCTGAAGCGGGTGCTGGCTTATTCGCGCTTTACTGGCCAGCAGATCACCCTGGAGCTGGCCAAGGAAGCGTTGAAAGATATTCTGGCGGCTGGCAACAAGCTGATTTCGGTGGAGAACATCCAGAAAACGGTAGCGGACTTTTACAAGATCAAGGTGTCGGACATGCATTCCAAGAAGCGCACGCGCGACTTGGCACGTCCACGCCAGATCGCCATGGCACTGGCCAAGGACCTGACGCAGATGAGCCTTCCGGCCATTGGCGAGGCCTTTGGCGGGCGTGACCACACCACCGTGCTGCATGCGTGCAAAACCATCGCCACGCTGCGCCAAACCGATGCAACGATGAACCATGACTACAACGTACTTGCGCAAATCCTGCGTAACTGAGCGCCGGTATAAGGAACTGACAAAATGTGGATAAGCTTGCGTTTGGGGAAAGCGAAAAAAGCGTGCACAAATTATGCACA
>NZ_JAYRLZ010000269.1:0-5778 GCF_041904975.1 Chitinimonas sp.
CTTTGCCATCTGCGAGACCGGCTTCGGCCTTGGCCTGAGCTTTCTCGACAGCTGGGCCGCCTGGCAGGCCGATCCGCAGCGCAGCACCCGGCTGCATTTCGTATCTTGCGAGCTGCATCCGTTTACCCGAGACGATCTGCGCCAGCTGCATGCGCGTCTGTTTGCCGACCAGCCAACGCTGCTGGCGCTCAGTCGCGAGCTGCTGGCCAGCTGGCCGCCACTGATGGCAGGCAGCCACCGGATCGAGCTGGCCGGCGGCCAGGTGGTGCTGACCCTGCTGTTTGGCGATGCCATGGACTGCCTGTGCAATCTGGCCGGCAAGTTCGATGCGTTCTATCTCGACGGCTTTGCTCCAGCGAAGAATCCGGACTTGTGGCAATTGCCACTGTTCAAACAACTGGCGCGGCTGGTCGCCGACCAGGCCAGCATCGCCAGCTATACCGTGGCAGGCGAGGTACGCCGCGCCTTGCAGGCGGCCGGCTTTGTGGTGGAAAAGCGCGCCGGTTTTGCCGGCAAGCGCCACTGCCTGGGCGGCGTATTCCGCGGCAAACGGCCGCCAGCAACCGTGCCGGCGCGCCACGCCATCGTGATCGGCGCTGGCCTCGCCGGCGCCGCGATCAGCGAGCGTTTGGCGCAGCGCGGCTGGCAAATCAGCCTGCTGGAGCGCCACGCCGCGCCGGCGCAAGAAGCTTCCGGCAATCATGCCGGCGCCTATCGGCCGGTAGTGGCGCTCGATGACAATCTGCAAGCACGCCTGGCTCGCGCTGCCTTTCTGTATGGCTTGCGCCAGTTCCGCCAACTACCGGGCCTCATCTGGCAGGCCTGTGGCGCCGTGCAGCTGGCCCGCGATGCCGACGAGCAGGCAAAGCTGCAACAGATCGCCGCCGCGCCCTGGCCGGCCGACTACCTGCAATGGCTGGAGCGCGATGCCGCCAGCGCCTTGGCCGGCAAGCCGCTCGCCAGTGGCGGGCTGTGGTTCGCCCAGGCAGGCTGGGTCAAGCCGACCTCACTGGTACACGCCTTGCTCGCCAAGGCAGGCAAGGCGATTAGCACGCAGTTTGGCGCCACCGTGAGTGCGCTGCATCACGATGGCCAGCATTGGCAAGCGCTCGACGATAGTGGCACCGTGCTAGCCAGCGCGCCAGTGCTGATTCTCGCCAATGCTGCCGACGCCATGCGCTTCGCGCCGGAATTGGGGTTGAGCGCCGATGAGCGGGTGGTCAGCCTGCTGGCCGGCGCAGCCGACCCGGCAGTGCGGACAGTGGTGTGTGGTGGCGCTTATCTGACACCGGCCCATGATGGCCTGGCAGCGCTAGGCTCGAGTCCAGCTAGCCCCACCGCACTTGCTGACAATCTGGCCCTGCTCGGCAATATGCTGCCGCAAGTCAAGCAAGCTACCGACACGCCGATGGCATGGCGCCAATGCGCACGCCCGAACAGCATCGACCGCCTGCCCCTCGTCGGACCACTGGTCGATAGCTCGCGCTGGCAGCCCAAATACGCCGGCAGCCTGCATCTGGCACCGCGCCGCACCGGCCTGTTCGCGCTCACCGGCTTTGGCGCGCGCGGCCTGGTCTGGTGCAATCTGCTGGCCGAGTTGCTGGCCAGCCAGATTTGCGGCGAGCCTTTGCCGCTGGAACGCGATCTGGTCAATGCCCTGGACCCGGCGCGTTTTCTGGCGCGGCATGGCGCGACGTCGCCGTAATCAGGCGCCCATTACAAAAGTGCAGGGAGCCGTGCGCTGAGCGCCTGCCGCTGCGCCGTGGCACTACCGAGCAAGGCAAAGCCAAGCAGCTCGCCGGCGCGACTCTGGTACAAGGCAGCCATGCCAGCCGCGTCAGCTTCAATCTGCCATTCACCTTCCACACCCGGCAGCGGTGGCGCCGCCACGGTCGAGCACGCCGGGGTTTTCACCACCACCGGCATGGCCGGATAGCTGACCTCGGTCGGCGTACCGGCCAGAGTCGGACCCAGCGCACGTGCCGACTGCATGATGGGCAGCACATAGGGCAGCACCTGCCCGGCTACCTCGGCGCAGTCGCCCAGAGCGTAGATATGCGGGTCACTGCTGCGCAGCTGACGATCCACCACGACGCCGCGATTCACCGTCAGCCCGGCCGCCTGCGCCAGGGCGATACGCGGCCGCAGGCCAACGGCCGACAGTACCAGATCGGCCTCCAGCACCTCGCCGTTCGACAGCGTGATGCGGTAGCCCTCCCCTGCCCGCTCCACCATGCTGGCCGATACACCGAGATGAAAACCGATGCCGATCGCTTCCAGCGCCTGCTGCATGCGCTCGCCTGCCTGACGCGGCAACAGGCGCGATAGCGGCCATGGCGCCAGATCGACCAGCTCGACAGTGAAACCGCCCAGCCGTAAATCATTGGCAAACTCGCAGCCGATCAGCCCGGCGCCGAGCAGCAGCACGCGCTGCTTGCCGTACAGCCGCTCGCGAAATCGCGCATAGTCGGCCAGATCGTTGACGCTGAGCACATCGGCCGCGCCATCGCCGGCAAGCGGCGGGGTAAAGGTATCGGCACCAAGAGCGAGCACCAGCTTGTCGTAAGCGAATTCGCCGGCACTGCTGTGCAGTCGTCGCTGCGCCGCATCAATGGCCGTGACGCGGGTGTCGCCGAGCACCTCGGCGCGCAACTCGGCAGCCATCTGCGCCGCCGTTTTCATTGCCAGTTGCGCGGCAGACTTGTTGCTTGCCAAGGCATTGGACAGCATCGGTTTGGAATAAAAGGCGCCGCTGTCAAAGCTGATCAGGCGCAATGGCACATCGGCTGCCTGCTTGCGGATTTCGCGCGCCAGGTTATAGCCGGCCAGGCCGCTGCCTATGATCGTGATCGGCTGGTTCATGTTTTCTCTCCTGCCTGTGCCGGAAACACAAAGGGCCGCCCACGGCGACCCTTTGCGCGTAGCGATGCTGTTAAGCGACTTCAACCATCTCGAAATCGGACTTGGCTACGCCACAATCCGGGCAGGACCAGTCGGCCGGAATATCTTCCCAGCGGGTGCCGGCGGCAATACCGTCGCCGGGCATGCCGAGCGCTTCGTCATAAACAAAACCGCAAACGATACAAACAAACTTGCGCATGGTGATTTCTCCAGTCGGGAATTAAGCGGCGATCTTGGCCAGTGCGGCACGATAATGGTTGGCGTGGCGTTCTTCCACCTTGGCCAGCGCGGCAAAGCGCTTGGCTGCCTTCTCCAGCGTCTGGGCAAAGCGGGCAGCATGTTGTTTCGATTCTTCGATCTGCTCGTCGATTTCCTGCACAGCCGCGGTGTTGCCCTCCAGCACCGCCTCGTGGCGGAACTTCGGATACATTTCGGTGTACTCGTAGGTCTCGCCGTCGATCGCGTATTGCAGGGCCTTGGCCGGGGTCATCGTGTCCTTGGGATAGAGCAGGTCAAGGTGGCCAAAGGCATGCATCACTTCCTGGTCGGCGGTCTCTTCGAATGCCTTGGCGGTTTCCAGGTCGCCCGCCTCGCGAGCCAGCTTGGCAAAATAACGGTATTTGATATGCGCCATCGATTCGCCGGCAAAAGCGGCTTCGAGATTCTGGATGGTGGCAGATTGGGTAGTGGCAGCCATGGTATTGCTCCTTTGCTCAGTGGTATGCGTTGACATGAGCGAATGGTAGGCCGCCCCACAACATAGGGCAAATTGATTATGTTTTAAATTGCGATTGGTAATTTCTATTCAGCTACCGCATCGGCCAGCATGGTCACCGCCGGCAGCGCGCTGCGCAAGATTGCCTGCCGCACCGCTTCCACCGCCTCGCGACGCGGGAAATTGCGCCGCCATGCCAGCACGATGCGGCGCGTCGGCGCCGGCTCGGTAAACGGGCGCAAGCCGAGCAGCTGGTGATCAGCCGAGGTGACCGAGGTCGCAGGCAATACCGTAACGCCGATGCCACCGGCCACCATATGGCGGATGGTAGTCAAGGACGAGCCCTGCAAGGTGCGCTGCAGGCTGCTGCCCGCCGGCAAGGCCTCGCGATTGAGCTCCGGGCAGGATTGGAGCACCTGGTCGCGAAAGCAGTTGCCGGGCGAGAGCAGCAATACGTTTTCGTCTTCGAGCTGCGAAGGGTCGATCGCCTGCAGCGCTTCCCAGGCATGGCCCTTGGGCGTCGCCACCATAAACGGCTCGTCATACACCGCCTGGGTGGCAATACCGCTTTCGCGAAACGGCTCAGAGAGCACTGCGATATCGATATCGCCCTGCTTGAGCATCTCGGCCAAGCGGGCGGTGTAGTTCTCTTCCAGCAGCAGCTGCATCTGCGGCGCCAGGGCGCGCAGATTCGGAATCAGAAACGGCAGCAGATAGGGGCTGATGGTGTAGATGGCACCAAGGCGCAAGGGGCCGGACAAGGGGTCCTTGCCCTGCTCGGCCAGCTGCTTGATGGTTTGCACCTGCTCCAGCACGCGCTGCGATTCCGATACGATGCGCTCGCCGATAGGGGTAACCGATACATCGCCCGCCGAGCGCTCGAACAGGGTGACGCCGAGCTCGTCTTCCAGCTTCTTCACCGCCACCGACAAGGTGGGTTGGCTGACAAAACAGGCTGCTGCCGCCCGCCCGAAATGGCGCTCTCGCGCAACGGCAACAATGTATTTGAGTTCGGTCAGCGTCATGGCGAGCGTAATCTGGCGAGTGAAAATAACAGCGGCCAGGAAGCTGGCCGCGCATTAGGAAAAGCTTACACTCGATCGGCCCACAAGTCATATTCGTCGGCTTCAACCACCTCGACATTGACAAAGTCGCCGACCTGCAAACCTTGCTTGTCGTCGATATACACCAAGCCATCGATCTCCGGCGCATCGGCATAGCTGCGGCCGACCGCGCCGTCGGCATCGATTTCGTCGATCAGCACGGTCAGCTGTTTGCCGATTTTCGCCGCCAGCTTGTTGGCGGAAATCTCTGCCTGCTTTTCCATAAAGCGCGCCTTGCGCTCCTCGGCTAGCTCAGCAGGAACCGGGTTGGCCAGGGCATTGGCAGTAGCGCCTTCAACTGGCGAGTAGGTAAAGCAACCAACCCGATCCAGCTGCGCTTCGCCGATAAAGTCCAGCAGCATGTCGAAATCCGCATCGGTTTCGCCAGGGAAGCCGGTGATAAAGGTCGAGCGAATGGCGATATCGGGGCACACCGCACGCCAGGCCTCGAGGCGCTTGAGCACATTCTCGGCATTGGCCGGACGCTTCATTGCCTTGAGCACCGCAGGGCTGGCGTGCTGGAATGGAATATCGAGGTAAGGCAGCACCTTGCCGGCCGCCATCAACTCAATCACCTCGTCGACATGCGGATAGGGGTAGACATAGTGCAGGCGTACCCAGGCTCCCAGATCGCCCAACTCCTTCACCAGCTCGGTCATGCGCGTCTTTACCGGGCGGCCATTGTGAAAGCCGGTCTTGTACTTCACATCCACACCGTAGGCCGAGGTGTCCTGCGAGATCACCAGCAATTCCTTCACCCCGGCCTTGACCAGGTTTTCAGCCTCGCGCAGCACCTCATGCACCGGGCGCGATACCAGATCGCCGCGCATCGACGGAATGATGCAGAAGGAGCAACGATGGTTGCAGCCCTCGGAAATCTTTACATAGGCATAGTGCTTGGGGGTGAGCTTGATGCCTTGCGGCGGCACCAGATCAATGAACGGGTCATGCGGCTTGGGCAGGTGCTCATGCACCGCCGCCATCACTTCCTGGGTAGCGTGGGGGCCGGTCACCGCCAGCACCGATGGATGGACATCACGGATCTGCTTGCCGCCTTCC
>NZ_JAYRLZ010000270.1:0-5746 GCF_041904975.1 Chitinimonas sp.
AGAAGACGACGACAGCTGACGTTGATCCGGATGTTGCCGCTAGCCGGTTGCGCTACATCCGGATGTACCTCCAGTGGCTTGCCGCCGAGCGTCTGAGCAGGCATGGCTTGGCACCGTCAGTGGCGTCCCGGCTTGGTGATACGGCCAGGTTCGTGGCCGAAGCGATTGATACTCGCATTCCTTATGGGTCGGGCCGTAACGCGCTTGGCCAACGAGAGGGGGTGTCCGAAGAAGTCGTGGCGGAGCTATTGCGCGTTGTTGATCCGCACTCACCTGACAATCCGTGGCGGGATCAGCACACGCGCTATCGCAATGCCCTGCTTATCCACTGGCTCTTGTATCTCGGGTTGCGCATTGGTGAGGTGTTGGGTGTGCGTGTCAGTGACATCGTGGCCTATCGCAAAGAAGTCACTATTCACCGACGTGCCGATGACCCCGAAGACCCTCGGCAATACCAGCCGCAAACAAAGACACGGGCGCGGGTACTCCCCGTCAGCGGCACGCTGTTGGCGGAAACGCAAGCCTACATCCTGAACCACCGCAGCGCATTGCCGCAGGCTAAGAAACACGCCTTCCTGTTCGTCGCCAGCCGCACAGGTCAACCCATGACTTTGGCTGCCGTGGGGAAGTTGTTCAAGGAAGTACGGGAGCGCTGCCCATCGTTGCCCGAAGGACTCACCGGTCACGTATTGCGCCACACCTGGAACGATGCGTTCTCAAAAAAGATGGATGAGGGAGGTGTTACGCCTGAAAATGAGCGCCAGGCTCGTAGCTACCTTATGGGCTGGTCGCCTACGTCAGAAACCGCCGCTGTCTATACGCGCCGCTATGTTCGCAATAAGGCCAAAGAGGTTTCTCTTGGCCTGCAAGACCAACTCGTGAACAAGGTGAAGGGTTATGAATAAGCCGGCGGAGGCAATCGCGAGTTGGGACTCTGCTCCCAAATTACCTGTTTTGGCGCGAACACGATCCGGTGTCGAATTTGACCCGCGTTTGGACAGGTGGATATACCGTGATGCTACAGATACCGTGAATTTAGACTTTTCCAAGTGGCTAGTGACGGATAAGTTCATTGTGTCAGCCAAACTTTCCCTGCTTTGGTATGCAGAGCATCTGTCCCCAGCGCATCTGAGCAATATGCACGAAAGACTGGGGCATTACCTTCGGGTTGTATGCGATGGCCGAATCCATCCGCTGGGGGAAATTACTAGTGCTGACCTAATCAATTACCGGACCACGCTGACCAGAACTACGTCTTGGTACCTCGGTAGTCTCTCTGGTTTGCTGAAGAAATGGCACAGCCTCGGGTACTCGGGGGTGACTACTGATGCGGCGGCTTTGCTGAAGCAGCTGCGTACTCAGGGCAACCAAAAAGGCGAGGCTGTGCTGACACATGACCCAATCCACGGTCCGTTCACTGACATGGAGTTGGAGTCCCTACAATGTTCGCTTGATAGGGCCTATGTATCGGGTGAAGTCGACCGAGAGGGATATTTGCTTGCTTACCTGTTCATGCTGCTTGGACAGCGTCCTGTGCAGTACGCTGCATTGAAGGTCCGTGACGTTGGCTTAGCTTATGCAAAAGATGGTACGGCCGTGTACACGATACGTGTCCCTCGCGCCAAGCAGCGTAACCAACTCTCGCGTGCTGAGTTCAAGGACCGTGTATTAATCCCCCAAGTCGGCGAGTTGCTGGTTCATTACTCCAAAGAGGTTCTGGCAACGTTTCACAGGCTTTTACTTGATCCCTCGGATGCGCCGCTATTCCCCGCGAGACGTCGCCGGGGTGGTGAACCAGATGGATTTGAGTACCACCGGACAACACAGACGATAGCTGACTTGCTAGAGAGAACCCTTCGTCGCCTGAGTGTGGTGTCTGAGCGGACGGGGCAATCGTTGCACATCACCGCCACGCGCTTTCGCCGCACAGTGGCCACAAGGGCTGCCATGGAGGGCCACGGCGAGCTGATCATTGCCGAATTGCTGGATCATACGGATACCCAGAATGTCGGGGTTTACATCGAGGCTCGACCCGAAATCGTGGAGAGGATCGACCGTGCGATTGCCATGTATTTGGCGCCGATGGCGCAGGCTTTCGCCGGAGTTATCATCAACGACGAATCCCAAGCGAAGCGCATAGGAGATCCGTCTAGCAGGGTGTGCGACCCGAGATTTTCCCCCTCGATGAAGCCCATGGGTAACTGTGGCAAACATGGCTTCTGCGGCTTCTTGGCACCCATCGCCTGCTACACCTGCATGAATTTCCAGCCGTGGCTGGATGGGCCCCACGAGGCAGTTCTCGACTACTTGATCGGCGAGCGTGATCGGCTTGCGGCGCAAACCGATCTACGTATTGCTTCTGTAAATGACCGCACCATCTTGGCTGTCGCCGAAGTGGTGAGGCTGTGTGAGGCTCGGCGCAGTGGAGTGGCTGATGGCTGAAATAGTCTTGTTTACGCCCAAGGCGGAACTTGATGCTGCGGCGAACCTACGTGGTTTTGTTGATATGTGCCGTAGCAAGCTTACCGTCTTCGGGGCGAATTTGCCGTTCCAAAACGACGTGTGGGATGTTACGGACGCGGTCGCTACCAAGGGTAAGGGCGGCAAGCGAGAGCGCATCACGTTCTCCAATGCGGCTACGGTCGATCAGAAATCGCCGGAGATGATGCGTGAGCCATTCCTGTCCTTTGCGAAGGCATACGTTCGTTATATGCATGGGATGCGACCAACCAAGATAATTCACAACAGGGTGGCTGCATTGCGGGCCATCGAAGCAGCGTTGTTAGAGACAGGTTTGCCTCCTGATCCGGTGCAGATCGATTCGCGCATCCTAAATCGTGCGGCGCAGATCGTCGCCGATAGGTTCAGCGATGGAGCCGCATACCGTGTAGGTGGACAGATCGAGATGCTGGGGATTTTCTTGTCAGAAAATCGGCTTGCTGCTGTACCTGTGCGTTGGCGCAACCCGATCAAGCGTCCCAGTAGTGCCGTACGCGTGGGGAAGGAGTTCGATGAAAGACGTGAAGAAAAGATGCCGTCCTCGACTGCGCTCGATGCTTTGCCCCGGATTTTTCGGATTGCTACCGAGCCTGCTGACGTAATCACCGTGTCGGTTGCGGCGATCCTTCTTGCCTCGCCGGATCGTATCAGTGAAGTCCTAACGCTTCCTGAAGCCTGCGAGGTTCGCGAACCCAGAAAGGGCAAAGAGGACGCATACGGATTGCGCTGGTGGCCAGCTAAGGGCGCTGAGCCGATGGTCAAGTGGCTGGTGCCCTCCATGGCATCTGTCGTGGAGGAAGCGCTTCAGAAAATACGGTCAGCCACAGCAGAGGCTCGAGGAATTGCGAAATGGTATGAGCAGCATCCCGATCAGCTTTATCTGGCTGCAGATGTAGCGGACTTGCGTGGTCGGGAATGGTTGTCACTGACGGAACTTGCCCAAATCCTTGGAATTAGGGATCGTGTAGCAGCAAATGCCTGGTGCAAGACGGCTGGTGTTGCGACTGAAAAGCTTGAAGGGTGTGGAAAAAAGTTTTACGTGCGGTTCAGGGATGTCGAGTCCGCGGTGCTCGGTATGTTGCCAAGGGGGTTTCCGGTCCTGGATAAGGTGACCGGCCTGAAGTACAGCGAGGCACTGCTCATTGTGCGGCGAAATGAGCTTGGAGCACGGTACGGTACGTATCGGTGCATGATCGAGGCGGTTGGCATCGGCCAGATCAACACGGGCTTGGGTAGCCGCATAGAGCATGGCCACGAATCAATTTTCACCCGTTTCGGTTTTGCCGAACCGGATGGCAGCCACATCGCGGTCACAACTCACCAGTTCCGTCATTACCTAAATACGCTAGCGCAGGCCGGCGGTTTGAGCCAATTGGATATTGCAAAGTGGTCAGGACGCAAGGATATCAGGCAGAACGAGGCGTACGACCACGTCACCCCGGGCCAGATGCTCCAGAAAATACGGGATGCTGTTGGTGGCGATCAGATGTTCGGGCCACTGGCAGAGCTTCCGAAGAAAGTGCTGATCCGCCGGGATGAGTTCGCTAGGCTGGTTGTGCCGACCGCGCATACCACCGATCTTGGCTACTGCGTACATGACTACACGGCATCACCCTGCCAATTGCACATGGATTGCATACATTGTCGGGACTTGGTGTGCGTGAAGGGCGATACAGAGAAGGAAACGCTACTGAGACGACGCCTGGATGAAGCTAAGGGGCTGATGGAAAGGGCGCAAACGGCGACATCGGAGGGCTACTCTGGCAGTGATAGGTGGCTCGATCACCATCGGACAACAGTGGATCGATTGGCTCAATTGTGCTCGATTATGGATGACCCGAGAGTGCCGGACGGTGCGGTCATCCAGTTGGCAGCCCCCAATATGCCGTCACGAATTGATCGGGTAACCGAGAGGGGGCAGTTCCAACCGGAAAATGAGCAGGTCCGTCTACTCGCCGGTGTCAAAGCCTTGTTAGGGGAATAATCTTGAACACACAGAGAAAGAAACCCGTGGTCCGCAGGGGTAAGAACCTGACCGACGACGCAATTGAGCAAATCGTTAGGATCCTGGATGGATGGGAAGGCAAATTGACCTGGGAGTTGTTGATCGATGTCATCGTGACTAGGCTGCATTGCAAGTACACCAGACAGGCCTTGCATAAACATGAGCGCATCCGCGCAGCCTATGCGCTGCGTAAGGAGTCGCTGGGGGGGCAAAAGGACGTGGCAGTTTCGAGAGGGTCAGGGCCACTTGCGGATGCAATGGCGCGTATTACCCGTCTCGAAGCGGAAAATCAGCGATTGGAGGCAGAGAACCAACGGCTGCTAGAGCAGTTTGTCGTGTGGGCTTACAACGCGCATACACGTGGGTTGGACAAGGAATTCCTAAGCCAGCCACTCCCGCGCGTAAATAGGGGCCAGACTGTGCCAAAAGCGGCTGGAAAGCGTTAACTGCCGGGGCGATTCATCTAATTGCGGGCAGTAAGTAGAATTATGTATTTCGTATGCCACTGCCGTGCACCCAAAAAATAAACCGGATTAGGTCATCGCCACCTGCGATGGAATGACCAAGAAATAACCGAATTGAACTAGGAACAACAACATGACCAGCTCCCAACAACGCGCCGAACTGCAACGCCGAATCTGGCAAATCGCCAACGATGTCCGAGGCGCAGTGGATGGCTGGGACTTCAAACAGTACGTGCTTGGCTCCCTGTTCTATCGGTTTATCAGCGAGAACTTCACGGACTACATCACCGGCGGCGATACATCAGTCGATTACGCCTCCATGGCGGACACTGATGAAAACATCGTTGCGGCCAAAGACGATGCCGTCAAGACCAAGGGCTACTTCATCTACCCCAGCCAGCTGTTCGCCAATGTGGCCGCCAAGGCCAACACCAACGACAGCCTGAACACCGATCTGGCCGCGATCTTCTCCGCCATTGAAAGCTCCGCCAACGGCTACCCCTCGGAGCGCGATATCAAGGGCCTATTTGCCGACTTCGACACCACCAGCAACCGCCTTGGCAACACAGTGAAGGACAAGAACATCCGTCTGGCTGCCGTGCTCAAGGGCGTGGCTGAACTGGATTTCGGTGACTTCGATGCCAGCCATATCGACCTCTTCGGCGACGCCTACGAATTCCTCATCTCCAATTACGCCGCCAATGCGGGCAAATCAGGCGGCGAGTTCTTCACCCCGCAACATGTCTCCAAGCTGATTGCGCAGCTCGCCATGCACAAG
>NZ_JAYRLZ010000271.1:0-5739 GCF_041904975.1 Chitinimonas sp.
GTGATCGTCCGCGACCCAAGCAATGGCTCGCTAATCGGTGTAATCAACCGCTATGTGAACTTTGGTACGACGACCACTCGTGGCGTGGACTTTGATGTCCGGTCGCGCTGGACACTGGCCATCGGCAAGATCGCTGCGCAATTGGAAGCTAGCTATGTTGATCGCTTTGAACAAAGTGATCGCGCGGCAGAAAACGAAGGCGGCGGTATTTCCATCACCCAGTATGCCGGCCGTAATACTGGCACCCAGACTGCCTTCCCGCGCACCCGTGGCCATATGCGTGTTGAGTTGGATCGCCAAGACTGGCTGTACACTGTGTCGACGAATTACATCAGCGACTACGCACAAAGTGCCGCCACCAGTGGCGGTAAACCCATCACCAATGCACGCGGTGAAGCACGCCCGACCAGTATTCCGGCGTTCATCACCTATGACTTGGGATTGGGCTACCGTTGGGGCAAGCACGCACGGATCAATGGGACTATCCGCAACATCACCGACAAGTTGCCCCCGTTTGATCCGCGTATGAGTAGCTATGGCTTTGCGGTTGATCAATATGCCCCTATCAGCCGTACTTTCAATCTGTCATTTACTTACAAGTTCGACTGATTGATGCATAACAGGGCCAGGTATGTCCTGGCCCTTCCTATTTTACGGAGAACTAAATGAGATCGTTGTGGAGTCCGTTATTATTGGCGGCACTGATCGGCATGTCGGGAATGCCTGCATGGGCTGAGGCGCCGGCCGTGCCAAAGATTGCTCTGGAAAACTTCGCGAGAAATGCCAAGTTTTCTCGCCCGGTTCTGTCCAAGGATCGAAAATTCATGGCATTCATGACCGAGGCAAATAATCGCCGGCAAGCTGCGGTGTGGGATCTTGAGAAAGATAAAATCACCCTGCTAACCAATTTCACCAAGCAAAATGCCATGCAGGTGCGTTGGGCGACGAATAATCGGTTGCTGATCGCACTAGACCATGACGGAAATGAATCCTATGGGGTTTATGCGATCAACCGCGACGGATCGAATTTCAGGGTGTTGGTTGAGCCGCCACATGTGCAAGGTTTAACCGGCTCTTATGTCGCCAAATATGTATCAATCGAGAAAACGATCAAGGACAGTGAAAACGAAGTTCTGGTATCGGCCAATGATCGCTCAGCCCGGGTGCCAGATCTGTACCGGATGGATATCAATACCGGAAAGCGCACTTTGGTGAGCTTTGATCGACCTGCTGAAACGCGCAGCTGGGTTTTGGATAGCAAGGATGTGCCTCGTGTCGCTACGTCCTGGGACAAGGCCGACAAAAAATATGTGACTTGGTATCGTAAGGATGAAAAGTCGCCGTGGACCGAACTGTTCCGTCGCGCTGCGGGTGAGCACTCCATTACACCGCTGAGCTTTACGAAGGACGACAAAACGCTGTATGTACTGTCGAACCTCGACCGCGATACCGAGGCGGTATATACCTACGATCCCGAGGCCAAGAAACTGGGTAAGCTGCTGTTCGAAGCGCCCGACAACTACGACATGGGTACCGATAATGGTACCGATCAGTTACGCGGTAGCACCAATCCCGATGGCGGCATCATTTTCGACCCGGAGTCGGAGGAGATTATTGGTTACACCTATGAAGGTGCTAAACCAACCACGGTATGGATTGACGAAAAATACAAGGCTATTCAGGCAGCAATTGATGAAGCCTTGCCAGGGCGGTACAACCGATTCCGCCCAGCCAAGGAAGGCAATCGAATTTTGGTGACGAGTCGCTCTGATCGGCACCCCGGTACCTATTTCTGGTTTGACCCAAAGGCCAATACGCTGGAAAAGCTGTACGAGATTTTCCCAGATATCCACGAAGAGCAGATGGCTGAAACCAAACCGATTGAGTACACCGCTCGCGACGGCCTGCGCATTCGTGGCTATTTAACCTTGCCGCCGGGTCGTGAGGCGAAGAATCTGCCAACCATCATTCATCCGCATGGTGGGCCATGGGCGCGCGATACCTGGGGCTATAACCCGGATGTGCAATTTCTGGCCAATCGCGGCTATGCAGTTTTGCAGATGGATTACCGGATTTCGACCGGTTATGGCGCCAAGCATTTTGAAGCGGGCTTCCGACAAATTGGCGGCGCCATGCAGGATGACAAGACCGATGGTTTGAATTGGCTGGTGAAGCAAGGGATTACCGACCCTAAACGTGTATGTATCTTTGGCGGCAGTTACGGCGGCTATGCGACGCTATGGGGTGTGACCAAGGATCCAGACTTGTACCGCTGCGGCATCAACGAAGTAGGCGTGTCGGACTGGGAAATTATTCTGCGTGGTCTTTGGTATTCGGGTGGTTCGGCCTATGGTCCCGATGAGTTGTCGAAGCGTGTAGGTGATATCGACAATCCACAAGACAAGCCAAGACTCGATGCAACCAACCCGGTCAAGCTGGCAAAGCGAATCAAGGCGCCGCTGCTCAATGGCTATGGTTTGCAGGACCCACGCGTACCGATCGAGCACTTGCGCGTAATGGAGTCGGCACTGCGTTCAGAAGGCAAGACTTTTGAATCGGTGGTGTATGACAATGAAGGGCATGGCTGGCGCAATCCGGAAAATCGCTTGGATTGGTACAAGCGTATGGAAGCCTTCCTGAATAAATACAACCCGGCGTACTAAGCAGTACGAGTTTAATCAGCCCGCCAATACCGGCGGGCTTTTTTATGCCTCGCCATCCAGCCACCGACACAGCCATTCCGCCGTCACCGCCGCTGCATCCCAGCTCAGTTCATCGAGCCGGGTGGCAGCGGCTTGTGGTTTCAGCTGGATGAATTCGCTGACTTCGCCGTCGGTGTTCACCGGGGCGAAGCCGGCGGGCAGATCGAGGTCGTAGCAGTACAGCAGTTCGTCGTGCACGCCTTCCGCTTCGAGGCGCTGGCTGTGGATCATGCCGGCGGGCCGTGCCTGCAGCGCGATGCTGGCCGGCACGCCGGCTTCTTCGGCCAGTTCGCGCACCAAGGCCTGCAGCGGGGTTTCGCCGCTGCTCACCAGTCCGGCCGCCAGATTGTCGAGCTTGCCGGGGTCGGTGGCCTTGCTGGTGGCGCGCCGGCCAAGCCAAAGCCAGTGATCGCCGCAATAGCCGTTGATATGCACGGCACGGCTGCGCAGGCCAAAGGTGCGAAAGGCAGCGCGCTCGATGCTGAAGCGTACCCGGCCCCAGTCATCGACATAATCGTGCAGTTCATTGCGCCAGCCGGGAATATGCCCCTCGGCATGCAGGGCTTCGGCCAGCGCCTGCAGGGCGAGACTTTTGCTGATCGGGCCGCCGCTACAGCGCAGGCTTAAACTGCCATTGCGGCCAGGCTCGAATAATTCACTGGCGATCAGGCGGCCGGATAATGCCGGCGTTACCCAGCCGCAGAGCTGGTTTTCCAGGGTCCATGGCACCAGGCCCACGGTATTGAGGCGTGGCAGCGTGCCGCGCCAGCGGGCGATATGTTCGAGCAGTGCGGCTGCATTCATGGCGCGGCCTTTCGATCATCGTCGCCGCCAGGCAAAAAACGCTCGACCAGGCGTTGGGCGGTACCGCTTTTGTAGAGGTCTTCGGTGGCATTGCGCAGGGCTAGCTGGGTGGGGCCATCGAGCGCCGGGTTGGCAAACAGCCAGACATCGGTACGCAAAAAAGTGAGCATCTGCGTGCTGCTTTGTAGGTCCATGGCGCTGCGTTGTATCGAATAGCGCAGACTGGCCCGATCGCCGCACAGCCCGTCCAGCCGTCCGGCCGCCAGCATGCGCAGGCCCTGATTGTAATCATTCAGCGAGTATAAGCGCATGCCGGCCTTGGCCAGGGTGGGGCAGGTACCGTTCAGCCGGCCGATCAGATACGGCGCCAGATCATCCAGCTTGCGTACCTGCAGCGGCAATGCACTGCGGTAGACGATCACCCCTTCCAGCTCCCACAGTTTGCCAAGACGCACCAGGCCTAAATCACGGTCGAGATTGCGCGAGGAAACCGCCAGGTCGAGCTGGTGATGTTCGAGCATCACATACAAGCGGCCACTGGGATACAGCAGGTGCGTGTAAGGCAAATTGGCCTTTTGCACCACCCGGTTGGCCATCTGCACAAAAATGCCGTCGAGCTCGCCCTCATTGCTCATCAGGCCAAACGGCGCGACATCGATCGAGCCGATGCGCAAGGGGGCGGCCATCGCACTGATTACGCTAAATAGCAGCAGTATTAGGGGGAGCTTGGTAGCCATCTTGGCAGGCTTGATCGCTCGATCTGACCAAACCCCATCATATATCGCCCCTTGGCGATTTATGTCTTTAACAGCGCCTCGCGCCCGGCCAGCCAGCGTGCCAGATGCGCCTGCGCAACGTCGGGGGCGGTGTCGATCAGCTCGGTGGCAATGTCCTTGGCCTGCTCCAGAATCTCGGCGTCGCGCTCCAGGTCGGCAAAGCGCAGCATCGGCACGCCGCTTTGCCGTGCGCCGAGGAATTCACCAGGGCCGCGGATGCGCAGGTCTTCCTGGGCGATGACAAAGCCGTCGGTATTTTCAAAAATCACCTTGAGCCTTTGCTTGGCTACATCGCCCAGTGGCGCGTTGAACAGCAGGATGCAGCGCGATTCATGGGCGCCGCGCCCCACCCGGCCGCGCAGCTGATGCAATTGCGCCAGGCCCATGCGCTCAGCATGTTCGATCACCATCAGGGTGGCATTGGGCACATCCACCCCGACTTCGATCACCGTGGTGGCCACCAGCACCTGGGTGTGGTTGGCGGCAAAGGCGGCCATCGCCTCGGCCTTCTCGGCGGCCTTGAGTCGGCCGTGCACCAGGCCGACGGCGAATTCCGGCAAGGCTTCGCTGAGCGCCTGGTGGGTATCGATGGCGGTTTGCAGCTCCAGCGCCTCGCTCTCCTCGATCAGCGGGCATACCCAATAGGCTTGGCGGCCTTCGGCACATACCTGGCGCACGAATTCGATCATTTCCTCGCGGCGTGAATCGTTGACCAGGCGGGTCTTGATTGGTGTGCGGCCCGGTGGCAGCTGGTCGATCACGCTGACATCGAGGTCAGCATAAAAACTCATCGCCAGCGTGCGCGGGATCGGCGTGGCCGACATCATCAACATATGCGGCTCGCTCCCCTCACCCGCAGGGCGGCGACCATAGGGAGTCCCGTGGGAGAGAGGGGCCGGGGGAGAGGGCGCGTGGAGTGAATGCAAATGCTCGGTTGGCAAGGCATTCCAGATGGCGGTCAGCACGCCTTCCAGCTCATTCACGACCTGGTTATTCCAGAAGCGCAACACGGTAAAGCCCTGGGAAGCCAGATAGGCGCTGCGTTCCGCGTCGTAATCAGCCTGCGTCTGGTGCTGACTGCCGTCCAGCTCGATGACCAGCTGGTGTTCCACGCAGCAAAAGTCGGCAATGTAGCGATCGATCGGGTGTTGTCGGCGGAATTTGGCACCGGCGAAACGATGATCGCGCAATATCTGCCACAGCAGGTGTTCGGCAGGCCCAGCGTGCTGGCGCATGCTGCGGGCGTAGTCGAGGATATCGGGCGGGACGGGTTGCGGGGGCATTGCCACCACCGGTCCGGCAGGCCCGATCGCCCTCACCCCCGGCCCCTCTCCCGACTTCGGGAGAGGGGAGTTGGCTTTCTGCCTGAGCGCCAGGCGCTGGTGTACGCCGAAGCGGTGCTGCTCGTCGACGATGGCAAGGCCAAGGCGGGCGAAGGTGACGGCATCCTGGAACAA